>DATEJC010000001.1:0-2141 GCA_035278345.1 Bradyrhizobium sp.
TTGCAACTTGCCTTGACTAACGGGGGGCAGGCCTTTATGCCCTCGATCCTGCGCGGATCGAGCTGAATTCGGCAATTCGCGGGAGTAGCTCAGTTGGTTAGAGCGCCGCCCTGTCACGGCGGAGGCCGCGGGTTCGAGTCCCGTCTCTCGCGCCATCATCTCAATGGCTTAGTCGCGACTTCAAATAAATCGCCCAAACAAAAAGCCGCCCGAGGGCGGCTGTTTTCGTTTCTCGCGAAGACGTTGGTCTTACTGGACCTTGGAGATGTCCGAGCTGGTGACCACCACCGGCTTGCCGGCCTTCACGACGTGAGCGGTCTGCGAGTAATCGACGTTGGTGCGGGCTGAAATGCCGAGCGCGGCCACCGCAATACCGGCCACGAGCGCGACCACCACGATCTTCAGGTGGGTCGCCTTGTCAGCGGAATGAATGGAGTGGTTCATCTTGCGCCTCCCGGCGGACTGTGCCGCCTCTAGGCGCAAAGACCTACTCCCGCTCTGTTTCAGAATGGTTTCGCGGTTCCCGCAAAATGGTTTCATCCGGCCGGTTTTTCGGCCTGTTTTGCCGGATTTTCGGGTTCGTTCGGCCGGTGAGCGGCCTCGGAATACCGTTTTCTGGCTCAACCGGCCCGCTTGATGTCGGCGCGGATCCAGCGCGCTGCGACCACGAAGAGCAGCGCCCCCAGCATGGTCGTCACCGCCGTGGACAGCAGCGAATAGCGCACAGCCTGGGCGCCGAAATCGGCCTTGAGGACATCGTTCAGCGCGCCCACCACCAGCGGCCCAACGCCCTGGCCGAAGCAGGTCGCCGACAGCAGGACGATGGCGGAGGAAAGCGCGCGCATGCTGGGCTTTGCGACGGTCTGTGCGATTGCAAAGATTGGTCCGAGATGGAAGCCGACCAGGAACGAGCCCAGCGCAAGCGCCGCGACCATGGTGGCAAAGGTTGGCGTGAGGAAGCAAAGCGCGAACACTGGACCGGCGAGGCCCGACATGATGGCCGGCGCCCACAGCTTCCAGCGGTCGTCGTTTTTGCCGATCTGCGCGACGACGAGCCCGCCAATCAACGTGCCGGCCATGCCGCACAATCCCTTGAAGGTGCCGGCATAGGTGCCGATCTCGGCGCTGCTCAGGTGATGCACGCGGGCGAGGAAAGGCGGAATCCAGACGGCGGTCGCGTAGTTCGTGAAGGTCGTGAGCCAGAAGCCGATCAGCACGATGAGGAAGGTGCGCGACGTCACGAGGAAGCGCAGCGTCGGCCCCAGCGATTCCGGCGTGAACGTCTCGGCCTGCGCGCCGCGCTTTGGCTCCGACACGGTCAGCCACAGCACGGCGGCAAGCGCCAGGCCGGGCAAGCCCGCGGCGAAGAATGCCATCCGCCAGCCGTAGTGCTGGTTGACATAACCGCCGATGAAATAGCCGAGGAAGACGCCGAGATACGTGCCGATGGCGTAGATGCCGAGCGCGCGGGGTCGCTCGTTCTTGTTGAAGAGATCGGCGATCATCGACTGCGAGGCGGGCGTGCCCGCCGACTCGCCGATGCCGACGCCGATGCGCGCCAGCGTCATCATGGTCACGTTCTGCGCCATGCCGCACAGGCAGGTCATTGCGCTCCAGAACGCAAAGGCGACCGCCACGATGTTGAGGCGGTTCATGCGGTCGGCGAGGCGGGCAATCGGAATGCCGCAGATCGAATAGAACAACACGAAGCCGAAGCCTGCGAGCAGGCCCATCATGGTGTCGCTGAGCGCGAACTCCTTTTTGATCGGCTCGATGAGGACGTTGAAGATGGTGCGGTCGAGGAAGTTGAGGGCATAGACGATGGTGAGCAGCGCTAGCACGTAATAGCGCGTAGGCGAGGGCTTTGCGGCAGCCTCGGTTTGGGTGACAGCCTGCGGCGCGACATCGACCATGGTTCTTCCCCCCCAATGATTTTGTTTCTTTGGCTTTCTCGGGCGCTGTTACGCCTCGCGTATGAAGTTCCCCGCTTCAAATTCGACCGGCGGCGCCTTGGGATCGAAGGACACGCCGATGGGATCGCGGCCAGCGGCAAGCGCCTCCAGCTGGTCCTTCAGCATGCGGCGGATCATCACGATGCCGCGGTCGCTCTGGCCAAAGTGTTCTTCCGAATGGATGGTCAC
>DATEJC010000002.1:0-10898 GCA_035278345.1 Bradyrhizobium sp.
GGGACCAAGGTCAAGATCGCCATCGATACCGGACTGCATGGCGGCATCGGCATCGATCTCGTGGCGATGTCCGTCAATGACCTCGTGGTGCAGGGCGCGGAGCCGCTGTTCTTCCTCGACTATTTTGCCTGCGGCAAGCTCGATCCGGAGGCAACCGCGGCGATCGTTGCGGGCGTTGCGGAAGGCTGCCGGGAAAGCGGCTGCGCGCTGATCGGCGGCGAGACCGCGGAAATGCCCGGCCTGTACAAGGACGGCGACTACGACCTCGCGGGCTTTGCCGTCGGCGCTGCCGAGCGCGGCAAGTTGCTGCCGCGGCCCGACATCGCCGCCGGAGATGCGGTGATCGGATTGGCCTCATCGGGCGTGCATTCCAACGGCTTTTCGCTGGTACGCAAGATCGTCGAGAACTCGCGGGTTGCCTGGGACGCACCGGCCCCGTTCTCACCGGTCATGACGCTCGGCGGCGCACTGCTGACGCCGACGAAGCTCTATGTGAAGTCCTGCCTGCGCGCGATCCGCGAGACCGGCGCGGTGAAGGGACTGGCCCACATCACCGGCGGCGGGTTCACCGACAACATCCCGCGCGTGCTGCCGAAGCATCTTGGCGTCGGCATCGATCTGGCTCAGCTTCCGGTGCTGCCGGTGTTCAAATGGCTTGCCCAGCAGGGCGGCATTGCCGAGCTTGAACTGCTGCGCACCTTCAATTGCGGGATCGGCATGATTGCCATCGTCAAAGCGGACGCAGTGGAGAAGGTCAGCGAGGTCTTCAGCGAGAGCGGGGAAACCGTGGCGCAACTCGGCGAAGTGATCGAGGCCAAAGGCGAGGATCGCGTGGTCTATAACGGTCATCTCGATCTGGCGCTGTGATGAAACGCCGCGTCGCCATCCTGATCTCGGGGCGCGGTTCGAACATGGCCGCGTTGATTGAGGCCGCGAGAGCGAAGGATTTCCCGGCCGAGATCGCGGTGGTCATTTCCAACCGCGCTGAGGCTGCGGGGCTCGAACGTGCGAAGGCGAGCGGGATTGCGACCGAGGTGATCGAGAGCAAGCCATTCGGCAAGGACCGCGCCGCATTCGAGAAGCCGCTCGAGCAAAAGCTCGCTCAGCACCGCATCGAGCTGATCTGCCTCGGCGGCTTTATGCGCCTCTTCACCGCCGAGTTCGTTCAGCGCTGGTACGGACGGATGCTCAACATCCACCCCTCGCTACTGCCGTCATTTCCCGGGCTCGATCCGCACGGTCAGGCGCTGAAGGCCGGCGTGAAGATTTCAGGAGCCACGGTTCACTTCGTCATTCCCGAGACCGACGCAGGCCCGATCGTTATGCAGGGCGCGGTGACCGTGCGCGACGATGACACGGCCGAAAAACTGTCGGATCGGATCCTGACCGTCGAGCATCGCATCTATCCGGAAGCGCTGCGGCTGCTGGCGAGCGGCCGGCTCAAGCTCGAGGGCGATCTCTGCCGCATTGTGGGTGGGGCGGAAAGCGGCGAGCCGCTGATCGCACCGCTTGCAAAGTAAGGTGCGGCCAAAAAGGAAATCCCCCGGCGACGCCGGGGGGATCATCATGATCAACGCGGATCGTGATAGTCGTTAGGAGACCTTGAGGTTTTCCGCGGACTGTTTGCCGCGATTTTCGACAAGGTCGTATTCAACCGTCTGGTTTTCATTGAGGGTCGAGAGTCCGGCACGCTCCACGGCAGAGATGTGGACAAAGACGTCCCGATCGCCGCCCTGAGGCTTGATGAACCCATAACCCTTGGTTGGGTTGAACCATTTAACGGTGCCCTTGTAGCTCGGCATCGCTAGTCTCCTGATCTGGACGAAAAAAAGACGCGGTCACGTTTCCCAACGTGCCACGCCACAAGCGGCTTCCGGGTGTTGTCTTGTATTTCGAAGTCGAGAAAACGCACAGTCGAACGGGCCTAGATCCGATTGTATCTGGGATTGCAACACGAAATCTCCACATTAGCAAGCACATGGCAGGCTGCATGTCGCCGCGCCCTCCGTCCACCTGTGGCAGGCACACCACAACGGCGGCTATTCGCGGTTCGACAGGGTTCCCGGGCAATTGACCCCTCCTGCGAACTAGGGGCAAATCGCGTACAGAACGGCAGGGAATCCGGCGAGGTCGACGCCCCCGGTGGGATTGGCATTCATGCGCTGCGCAGTGCGGCCTTCGCAAGCAAGCAAGACCGGGATCGGCCGCAGGATGGCGCGGGCCATTGCGGTCGCCTTTGCATTGGCGATCGGAGCGGCGTCATCGGCAAAGGCCCAGCTGCTGCCTGCTCCCGCGCCGACCCCGACGGCGGGGATCACCGTCATCAGCTCCGACATCTCCTCCAACCAGGCCGCGGGCAATCTCGGCAGCAACTTCCTCGAGCGCCTGACTGGCCAGGCGACCAATGGGATCGACCGCATCGGGCGCAACAATCCCGGCGGCGGCGGCGCCCCGGCGGCGACGGAAGCGCCCAAATTCCGCGCTTGGGTCGAGGGGTATGGCATCGGGTCCAAGACCGACACCCAGGGCGATTTCGCCGGCGACCGCCGCACGACCTATGGCGGCGTTGCGGGCATCGGCGCGACTGTCGTGCCCGGCGTCAATGTCGGACTTTCCATCGACCAGAGCCACAGCAAGATCGACGTGCCGCTCGCCTTCCAGTGGGCCACGCTCGATCTCACCCAGCTCGGCGCCAATTTTTCCATCGACAAGGGGCCGTGGACGCTGGCCGGCGCGTATGTCCATGGCTTTGGCAGGGTCAATTCGAACCGGGATACCGGTTTCGGCTTTGCGACGGCCAACTATAACGCCAGGCTCGATGGTGCGATCATCGAACTCGATTATTACTGGACCAAGGACGAGTTTCGCATCGTGCCGAAGGTGGCGCTGGAATATGTGCGTTCGCAGACCGACGGCTTCACGGAGCAGGGCGCGAATTTCTTCCTCGTCACGGCAAGCAATGCGACAGCGGAGCGGGCGAGGGCGCTGATCGGCGCCGAGGTCGGGCGTTACTTCATCGTCGACCGCAAAGTCCTCGACCTCTCGGCGTACGGAAAGTTCGTCGACAATTTCTACCAGAACTTCAGCCCGGTGCTAGTCAGCATTACCGGTTTCCAGCCCGTCAGCGTGACGGGTATCGGCGAGAGCCGCTATGGCGCGGATGCGGGTGCGCAGGCGTCATACAGCCTGTCGAACAGCTTCCGCCTCTACGCACGCTATGACGGCAAGTTCCGCGAGCACTTCGAATCGCACCAGGGCACGGCTGGCTTTGAAGTGAGATGGTAGTTGTGGGCTAGCTCGGCGCGGCCAGCGCTTTAGCGTGGTCGGCGACGCCATCATTTGCGCGCAGTCAGCCTCCGCCGCCGAGCCTCATCGCACATCGACGCTCCGCACCATCGGCAAGTTGCTGGCGTTGATCAGAGTCCTGTGCTTATCGAGCGGCAGCAAGCAACGCTTTGCCTCACTGGCGGTCGACCCTGATGACGCGGCCCTTTTCGATCGCCAGTGCCAGCTTGCCGTGCTTCAGCGACAACGCCGCTTCCCCGAACAGCTCCCGGCGCCAGCCGTGCAGGGCCGCGACCTCGGCCTGATCGCTGGCTGCGATCTGTTCGAGATCGTCGACGGTGGCGATCACCTTGCTTGCCACCGCATGCCGCTCCGAGGTCATGCGCAGCAGCACCTTCAATAGCTCGACAGTCGCCGCGCCATTGGAATTGTTGCGCGGCTTTTCCAGCTTCGGCAGCGTGTGCAGATCGCGAGCAAGCCCGCGCTGCACGGCGGCGATGATGTCGCTTCCCCATTTCGAGCGGTCGAAACCCTTCGGCAGCGAGCGCAGATTGGAGAGCTTCTCCAGCGAGGTCGGCGCATGGGTGACGATGTCGCCGACCGCATCGTCCTTGAGCACGCGGCTGCGCGGCACGTCGCGGCTCTGCGCCTCCTGCTCGCGCCAGGCCGCGACCTCCATCAGGATCGCCAGCTCCTTGGGCTTGCGCACCCGCGTCTTCAGCCGCTCCCAGGCGCGCTCGGGATGGAAGTCGTATGTGCGCGGCGAGGTGAGAATCTCCATCTCCTCGCTGACCCAGTTGTTGCGGCCGCGCTTCCTCAGGTCGTCATCGAGCCTGGCGAAGACGTCGCGCAAATGGGTCACGTCGGAGACGGCGTAGTGCATCTGCTCCTTGGAGAGCGGGCGGCGCGACCAATCGGTAAAGCGGTGGGTCTTGTCGGGCCGGTGTCCGGTCACGCGCTCGACGAGCTGGTCATAGGCGATGCTGTCGCCATAGCCGAGCACCATGGCCGCCACCTGGGTATCGAAGATCGGGTGCGGAATGATGCCGGCGCGGTGGAACACGATCTCGATGTCCTGGCGCGCGGCATGAAACACCTTCAGCACAGCTTCGTTCGACATCAGGTCGAAGAACGGCTTGAGATCGATCCCCTCGGCCAGCGCATCGATGACGACGGCCTCGTCGGGGCTCGCCATCTGCACGATGCAGAGCAGGGGGTAATAGGTCGACTCCCGCAGGAATTCGGTGTCGACAGTGATGACGTGGTGTTTGGCGAGCCGGGCGCAGGTTTCGGCCAGCTCCGAAGTCGTCGCAATCAGGTGTTGATCCATGCACAGTCCATGACGTTCCCGGCGCTGCCAGTCCGTCGTTCCAGTGGCACCCGCGGCGGGGCCGGGAAGACAGACCGAAAGGCAGCGCTGGAATTTTGCCTTCCTGTGCCCAACGGTTTCCGAAGCTCGTCTTGGTGCGGCGGGCTTCGGAAACCGGGGCACAGATCAACGCGTCGGCCGAAAGCGCTGATAAGTCAAGGGTCTTGTGGGCAAATTTCTGGGGTTGCATTCGGTCCGGCCGGCTTTCTGCCAGGCCGGACCGAGGCACTGCGGCCACCAGGCGGCGGCCGCAATTTCCGCAAACGGAGTTTCTTGCGTGAGATCAGTAGTGCCGCACGTGCTTGGACGGGCGTCGCCCGGAGGGAATGGCCAGCACGGCAAGGCAAAGGGCGATCATCATCAGACCCATGAATTCGAAGGCGAACGCGTCCATGGAATTTTTCCCCCAACGGCAGCTAGCCTTGTCGAGGTCGCGTTGAGCGTTCCTTAATTTGCGAAAACCATCTTTGGGTGCGCGATGAGATGGTGCACGCCCACTTAACAAGCGCGGTTAACGCTTCACGTGCCGCAGAAAGTCTGCGTCACCCGCTGGTCGGGTTCCGGCGGTTCGGCGTAGGCCGCAAACGCCGGCTGGTCCTCGAACGGCTTTGACAGCACGGTCAGGATTTCTTCGAAGGGGGCGTAGTCATCGTGGTTCATCGCGGCCTGGATCACCGCCTCGACGCGGTGGTTGCGCGGAATGAAGGCGGGATTGACGCTGTGCATTGCCGCGCGGCGTTCCGCAGGCGATTGCGATTCCCGTGCGATGCGTTGCCGCCAGCGCGCAGCCCATTCGTCGAACATGGTGGGATCGATGAAGAGGCCGCGGACCGGCTCGTCATGATCAGGACCAAGCGCGGCATCGCCAAGCCGGCGGAAGGTGAGGGTGAAATCCGCACTGTTCTTGGTCATGGCGTCCAGCAGATCCTGCACCAGCGCCTCGTCGCCATCAGCCTTCGTGAACAGGCCGATCTTTGCGCGCAGGCCTGCCTGATAGGCTGACGTGAACTTCTCCGCGAATTCGCCCAGTGCGAACTGAGCCTGCTCGATGGCCTTTTCCTGTTCGTCGGAGAGCAGCGGCAACAGGCATTCGGCCAGCCGCGTCAGGTTCCACAGCGCGATGCGGGGCTGGTTGCCATAGGCGTAGCGGCCCATTTCGTCGATCGACGAAAACACCTTTCCGGGATTGTATTCGTCCATGAACGCGCAGGGGCCGTAGTCGATGGTCTCGCCGGAGATCGAGGTGTTGTCGGTGTTCATCACGCCATGGATGAAACCGATGAGCAGCCAGCGCGCGACCAGATCGGCCTGTCGGGCGATCACGGCATCGAGCAGCGCGTGATATGGGCGCTCGACGTTTGCCAGTTCCGGATAATGGCGGCCGATCACGTGATCGGCGAGATGGCGCACGCCATCGGTGTCGCCGCGCGCGGCGAAGAACTGAAAGGTGCCGACGCGGATGTGGCTTGCCGCCACGCGGGTCAGCACCGCGCCGGGCAGTACCGTCTCGCGCATCACGCTTTCGCCGGAGATCACCGCCGCGAGCGAGCGCGTCGTGGGGATGCCGAGCCTGAACATCGCTTCACTGACGATGTATTCGCGCAAGACCGGACCAAGCGCCGCGCGGCCGTCGCCCCGGCGCGAGAACGGGGTCGGCCCGGAGCCCTTGAGCTGGATGTCGCGCCGGATGCCGTCCTTGTCGATGACTTCGCCGAGCAGGATGGCCCGCCCGTCACCCAGCTGGGGCACGAAATGGCCGAACTGGTGGCCGGCATAGGCCATGGCGATCGGCTCGGCCCCTTCAGGCAGGCGCTTCCCGGACAGGATTTCGGCACCCTCCGGCGTCGAAAGCTGGTCCGGATCGAGCCCGAGCTGAATGGCGAGCTCCCGGTTCAGCTTGATCAGCCGGGGGCTTGCTACCGGGGTCGGCGCCACGCGGGCGAAGAAATTCGCCGGCAGGGCGGCGTAAGTGTGCTCGAAGGGGAATTGCAGCGTCATACCAGTCAAGATAGGCGCGGGAGGGCCCTTTTTCGAGCCCAAAACAGGCGTCTCATTCGGTTGCCGCACCCCGTTCCGTCGGGTAAACCCTCCCGCAATTCGGGCCCGGCTTTAGCCCCGGATTCGATCCCTCCGACAGCTGTTTTCTGGAAATTCCATGCATCGTTACCGGTCCCATACCTGCGGCGCGCTCCGCGAGAGCAACATTGGCGAACAGGTCCGCCTGTCTTGCTGGTGCCACCGCATCCGCGACCATGGCGGTGTGCTGTTCATCGATCTGCGCGACCATTACGGGCTGACCCAGTGCGTCGCCGACCCGGATTCGCCGGCGTTCAAGACCGCGGAAAAGCTGCGGTCGGAATGGGTGGTGCGGATCGACGGCAAGGTGCGCCGCCGTCCCGAGGGCACCGACAACCCGGAACTTTCGACCGGAACGGTCGAGATCTATGTCAGCGAGATCGAGGTGCTGGGCGCCGCGGACGAGCTGCCGATGCCGGTGTTCGGCGACCAGGAATATCCTGAAGACATCAGGCTCAAATATCGCTTCCTCGACCTGCGTCGCGAGAAGCTGCACCAGAACATCATGACTCGTGGTGCGATCATCGATTCTATCCGCAAGCGGATGAAGGAGGCTGGCTTCTTCGAGTTCCAGACGCCGATCCTGACGGCGTCCTCGCCGGAAGGCGCGCGCGACTTCCTGGTGCCCTCGCGGATTCATCCCGGCAAGTTCTACGCGTTGCCGCAGGCGCCGCAGCAGTACAAGCAGCTCCTGATGATGTCGGGCTTCGATCGCTACTTCCAGATAGCGCCGTGTTTCCGCGACGAGGACCCGCGTGCCGACCGCCTGCCGGGCGAGTTCTATCAGCTCGACGTCGAGATGAGCTTCGTCACGCAGGAGGACGTGTTCGCCGCAATGGAGCCCGTCGTCACCGGCGTCTTCGAGGAATTTGCCAAGGGCAAGCCCGTCACCAAGAGCTGGCCGCGAATTCCCTTTGCCGAAGCGATCCGCAAATACGGCACCGACAAGCCGGACCTGCGCAATCCCATTCACATGCAGGAAGTCTCGGAACATTTCCGCGGCTCCGGCTTCAAGGTCTTTGCGCGCATGCTGGAGGACCCGAAGAACCAGGTGTGGGCCATCCCCGGCAAGGGCGGCGGCTCGCGTGCGTTCTGCGATCGCATGAACTCGTGGGCGCAGGGCGAGGGCCAGCCCGGCCTCGGCTACATCATGTGGCGCGAGGGCGGCGAGGGTGCGGGTCCTTTGGCCAACAACATCGGGCCGGAGCGCACCGCTGCGATCCGTGACCAGCTTGGCCTCAAGGAAGGCGACGCTGCATTCTTCGTTGCCGGCGACCCCGACAAGTTCTGGAAGTTTTCAGGCCTTGCGCGCACCAAGCTCGGCGAGGAATTGAACCTGATCGACAAGGATCGGTTCGAGCTCGCGTGGATCGTCGATTTTCCGATGTACGAATACAATGAGGACGACAAGAAGGTCGACTTCTCGCACAACCCGTTCTCGATGCCGCAAGGCGGGCTGGAGGCGCTGCAGAAGCAGGATCCGCTCACCATCAAGGCGTTCCAGTACGACATCACCTGCAACGGTTACGAGATCGCTTCCGGCGGCATCCGCAACCACCGGCCCGAGGCGATGGTGAAGGCGTTCGAGATCGCAGGCTATGGCGAGAAGGAAGTCGTCGATCGCTTCGGCGGCATGTACCGCGCGTTCCACTACGGTGCGCCGCCGCATGGTGGCATGGCGGCCGGCGTCGATCGCATTGTGATGCTGCTCTGTGGCACGACGAATCTGCGTGAGATATCGCTGTTCCCGATGAACCAGCAGGCCGTGGACCTGTTGATGGGCGCGCCGTCAGAGGTCGCGCCGAAGCAACTGCGCGAGCTTCACATCCGGCTCAATCTGCCGAACAAGGAGTAGTTCACAGCCCCGTCGAGGCCTCGATCCGGAATTGCGCGAGCGCAATCGACGGGTCGGTCTTCAGGAGGTCGAGGACCTGCTTCACCTTGACCTTGCCGAGTGGCGTGAGTTTCAGGATCAACGTCTGCCCCGGCGTCTCGACGAAGCGGGTGACAGCTTCCAGCGCCGACAGTGCGTCGGGATTGGCGGCCGCCTTCTCGCGACCGGCCCGGATGCCGTCGAGAATAGCGCTTCGGGCTGCCTCGCGGCCGAGGTCATGAGTGCGGGCATACTGCGCGACCACGATATCAACCGCACCCATGTCCTGCAGCACAAGCTCGAAGCCGCCGGCTTCTATTTGCTCGGCCATCGCCGCTGCCTGCAACGGGTTCAGCGTGAATACGCCACGAGGCACGTTGGTGAGGGACAGTCGTGCATTTGCCTTGAGGAGCCCGCCGATGTCGAGCGACACCGGGTCAAGCGTGAAGGTCTTGTTCGCCTCCGTCCAGGCCGCGCCAAAATCATTATCGATTGCTGCCGTGTCGATGCCAGCCGCGATCAGCGGTTTCAGCTTGGGGTCGGCGTCGTCGAAGGGCGTAGACATCTTGGTGGTCAGGCGGACCTTGGTCGGGATCGGACCGACAAATTGTCCCCAGTCCAGGCCGAAGCTTTCGATGCGGACTGGCTTGCCCGTGTTTTTGAAGGGAGCCACGAGTCCCTTGATTTCGACACCTGCGATCAGCGGGATCATCTCCAGCGCCCTGTCGGGCGACGGCGGTTGCGCCGGGTTGGAAAAATGCGTGGATATCCGCATCAGGTTTGCGACGTCGATGGATTTGAGCGCAAAACGTCCGACCTTGACGGGGCCCTGCGGCGCGCGGCCCTCCAGACCCTCGAACGCGAAATCGCTCTTGCCCTTGTCCAGGTTGAACTGCAACGCCGCCAGTCTGGTGGGGCCTTGCGGCGTTTCGATCGACAGACCGCGCATCTCGGTATTGCCGATGCTGAGCCCTTCATACAGTTTGGCCGTTCGCTCCATCATCGCGCGTCCCTGCGCCGAGCTGGCGGCAGTCCCGGGCTGCGGCATCAGCGCCAGAAAGTCCGGCAACTGGACGAGTGCAGGCCGTACGCCGACATCATTGATCGTGACCCCGTCGATCCGCATGCGCAGACCCTTGGTGGTACCGATCTCATAGGCGCCGATCGAAACCTGCCGGTAAACCCGGTAGACATCGTCTGCCTGCGCCTTTTGCGGATCGAGCAGCAGCGCAATCGTGGTCGTATCGAAATCGACGGTGGTAAAGCCGGCGATACGGCCGGTCAGCTTGTCCGACTTGCCCGCCTGCCGCGTCGACATCATCAGCTTGGCTTCATCGGCGCGGATTGAGGCGATCTTGCCGCCCTTGATGCCCTCCAGGGAAAGGTTGGAATAGACGAACTCGGCGCCATCAGGCGCCGCGCTGGTGGCATCCATCTTTGCGGTGACGGTGGGAGCGCTGATCGAAGCGGCGGAGACGTCGGCGAATTGCGTGACCAGTGACCGGTATACGTCGAGCGGTGAGGATACAGCACCCGCAGCAGGCCGCTGCAGACGGCTGGGGCCGGACAATTCCCTGACAAAGATGCGGGGCACCCTGTAGGTCGTGCGCCCAACCGCCGGCGCCGCCAGGTTCATGCTGGCCTCAAAGTCGCTGACCTCGACCAGGTCGGCAGAGAAGCGATTGTCTCCACTCGAACTGACACCCGACGCAGTCAGATTTGCGATTTTGGCGGTAACCGGTGGCTGCGTGGCCGACTCGCTGGCGATGTCCGCAATGGTCAGGGTGCGGTTCCACAGGTCATAAGACAGCTTGCCGTGGCTCGCCTTGCCGCCGTCGCTGCGGATGCGCTCGAATGCGGCGTCGACTTCCGCCGTGACCCGATGTTGGACATAGGCCAGGAAGCCGAAATAGCCGCCTGCCGCGATCAGAAGGGCGGCGATCAGGCCCAACAGGGTCTTCTTCATCCTCAACTCCGGATTGCGCGGAAATACTCGCCGGTATTTTCGGTCGATGCGGCCACGCAAATCAAGGGCTTGTGCGCCCCTCAATGGTTTTGCGGCCGACGCCGTTGATGGTTTACTGACCCTTCTTGCATGCAACGCCCTACACGTGCTTCACATCGGTCTCAATCTGCCTCAAAACTAAGACAAACCTCGGATATCTAGACGTCGGGGCAGAGAAGCCCGCGGGGGGAAGCGTGCATGTCGTCCTTTTCTGAAGATCTCCATTCCGCGGCGCTGGCCTATCACCGGCTGCCCCGGCCGGGAAAGCTTGAAATCCAGGCCACCAAGCC
>DATEJC010000003.1:0-6704 GCA_035278345.1 Bradyrhizobium sp.
TTCCGAGGATGTGCCTGAGCTCTTTCCTCAGGCCCCGAAGATCGCACCGGGCCTCAAGCTCTTCGCGCTGCATGCCGCCGACGGCACGCCGATCATGCTGACCGATAGCCGGGAAGCTGCGGTCGCGAACGCGTGGAGCAACGAGCTGCAGGCCGTCAGCGTCCACTGACGCAGCACCGGCTGTGTCGATGACGCTTGCGCGCTGACGCTCGAGCCAAGCAGGTTTCTCGCGGCAGAAAGTCGCCGCTGGATCGATTCAACCATACGCGGGTAGGTTTTCCGGATGCGGAAACCGCCCGCGTTTTCGTTTGGGGGACTCGATCGATCGTCACGCCCGGCCATGACAAGTCACCCTAGGGTGAGGGTCACAGCGACACGGGGCGACGATGCAGGGATCGCTAGGGGAGAAGATCGGTGAAGGCGCCTTCTCCGAAGCCTACGCCTGGGCGCCAGGGCAAATCGTCAAACTGTTCAAGCCCGGCGTGCCGCGGCGGATGCCCCGGTTCGAGGCGCGCATGATCCGCGCCGTCCTCGCCGCCGGCGTCCCGGTGCCGGAGGTGTTCGGAGAGCTGACGCTGGACGGGCGCTTCGGCATCGTGCTGCAGCGGCTCGATGGACCGACCCTGCTGCAGCTGACGCGAACCGGCGCGGTGACGTTCGAACAGGCGGGCGCGATCGTCGCGGCTCTTGCCATGTCCATTCACAAGACGCCGCCGCCACCGGAGGTCCTCTCCATGCGTGACTATATGGAGAGTTCGTTGCGGCTCGACGACGGCAAGCTCCCGAAGCACATCGCCACCGATGTCCTCGCGCTGATCGACCGCCTGTCGCCCGGTGACGGGCTTTGCCATTGCGACCTTAGCCCCGGCAACGTGATCATGACGGCGGAAGGCCCAAAGCTCGTCGACTGGGCTAGCGCGATGCGCGCGCCCGCCGCCCTCGACCTTGGGTTCTTTCATGTCATCCTTTCCGAACTCGCCCCGGAAATAGCCGACAATCCGGAGCGGCCGCGCGCGACCAATGCGGCCGCGCAAACCGAATATGCGCGGCTGGCCGGCATATCGCCCACGGAGTTGACGGCGGCAATGGTGCCGTATTTGCCCATCGTCCGCACCTTCGTCGTCCTCGGCGACGCGGTGCCTTCCTTAAGGGAGCGGCTGATCCAGCGCATCGAAGCGGCCCTGCGCGGCGCCTCAAGCCGCAGCTAGTTTACCTTTGCGCATGCAGCAGCGCGCGCATCATGAATACGCCAACGGCACGCCGATCGAAGGTTTGATTGTGGTGTTTGAGATAGCGTCTTAAGCCGCGCTCGCCGGCGGCAGCGCCAGCACCGAATAGATCGCCTGGGCATCGCGCGAAGCGCGCAGCTTTTTCGCAACGTCCTGGTCGCGCAGCAGGCGCGCGATGCGTGCCAGTGCTTTCAGGTGATCGGCGCCGGCGCCTTCGGGAGCGAGCAGCAGGAAGACCAGGTCGACCGGCTGGCTGTCCATCGCCTCGAAGTCGATCGGGCGCTCCAGGCGGGCGAACAGGCCGAACAGCTTTTCCAGCTTGGGCAGCTTGCCGTGCGGGATGGCGACGCCATAACCGACCGCCGTGGTGCCGAGCTTCTCGCGCTGCAGCAGCACCTCGAACACCGAACGCTCGTTCTGCCCGGTCAGCGCCGCAGCCTTGGCCGCCAGTTCCTGCAGCGCCTGCTTCTTGCTCGAGACCTTCAATGCCGGGAGAATCGCCTCTGGTGCGACCAGATCGGTAATCGTCATAGGGGCGGCGTCCGGGGGTGATTGAACCGTCAGGTTGCGAGATAGTCTTAAGGCGCGTGGCGTCAAGAAGATGAGGCAGGAGGCGGGCTTAGGCCCGGGTCCGATTCCGGGGGGCTTCTACTCCAATGCACAGGCGGTGCCAACTCTTAACACCGGTTCCTTAACCCCTGTTTTTGGGGCGGCGGACCATATGGGCGGCCCGGCCGGGCGTCAATGTGCCGCGGCATATAAAGTCAGGGGGTAACCGCGGGCGGATCGACCCAGCCGACATTTCCGTCGGCGCGGCGGTAGATGACGTTCACCCGGCCGCTGGAGCCGTGCTGGAACACCAGGCAGGTGGCGCCGGTGAGGTCGAGCTCCTGGACTGCCTCGCTGACCGACAGCCGCTTCAGCGACCTGGTGGTCTCCGCGATGATCACGGGGTTGTAGCCCGAGTTCTCCTCGTCATGGGCGGGCGCCTCGATGACGTAGCTGGGCGCGTCCAGCACCGGGGCTTCCATCTCGGCAAAGGCGGCATTGACCGCATGCGCCTTGCGCGCCGAGCGGTCCTTCAGCCGGCTCTTGTAGCGGCGCAGGCGCTTTTCGATCATCAGCAGCGCCTGGTCGGCGCTGGCATAGGCGTCCGCCGCGCTCGAATCGGCTTCCAGCACCACGCCGGAATCCAGATGCAGCGCGCAGTCGGTGCGGAAGCCGAAGCCGTCCTTGGACAGCGTGATGTGCCCTGAGTAATTGCCGTCAAAATATTTGCGCAGGACTTCGTCGGTCCGTTCGCCGACCCGACTGCGCAGCGCCTCGCCGACGCTGATGCTTTTTCCAGAGATCCGAAGAGTCATGGATGAAGCCTCGATAAGGTTCAGGGGGAATTGAGCCTAGCGCGATTTGGCGCCGATGCAATCAGGCCGGCGCCGTATCGCGGGACCGGTCCGAGTTGGCAGCGGATGCCGAAAGGGCTGAACCAATCATGCTCTGCTTGTCGCGGCGGCGTTGCACCGAGGAGGGAATCCGCATCGCCTCGCGGTACTTTGCGACGGTGCGGCGCGCGATATCAATGCCGGTGGCGCGCAAACGTTCCACGATGGTGTCGTCGGACAGGATCGCCGTCGGGCTCTCGGCGTCGATCAGCTGCTTGATATGATGTCGCACCGCCTCGGCCGAATGGGCTTCGCCGCCGTCGGCCGACGCAATCGAGGCGGTGAAGAAATATTTCAATTCGAACACACCGCGATTTGTCGCCATATATTTGTTGGCGGTGACGCGCGATACCGTCGATTCATGCATCTGGATCGCATCGGCCACGGCCTTCAGATTGAGCGGCCGCAAATGCGCCACGCCATAGGTGAAGAAGCCGTCCTGCTGGCGCACGATCTCGGTCGCAACCTTCAGGATGGTGCGGGCGCGCTGGTCGAGCGCGCGAACCAGCCAGGTCGCGTTCTGAAGGGCATCGGTGAAATAGGATTTGTCGCCGTCCTTGCGGATCGTCTTCGACAGCTCGGTGTAATAGGTCTGGTTGACCAGCACCTTCGGCAGCGTGTCGCTGTTGAGCTCCACCTGCCAGCCGCCGTCGGGACCGGGCCGCACATAGACGTCGGGCACCACGGTCTGCGTGCGCGAAGCGCCGAACTTCAGTCCGGGTTTTGGATCGAGACGGCGGATCTCGCCGATCATGTCGGTGATGTCTTCGTCATCGACGCCGCAAAGCTTGCGCAGCGCTGAAATGTCGCGCCTGGCCAGCAGATCGAGATTTTCCACCAGCGCCTGCATCGCCGGGTCGTAGCGGTTGAGTTCGCGCAACTGGATGGCGAGGCATTCGCTGAGATTGCGCGCGCACACGCCGGGCGGATCGAACTTTTGCAGCACCGCCAGAACTTCTTCGACCGCAGCTTCGGTGGCTCCGAGGCGCTCGGCGGCCTGGCCGAGATCGGCCGGCACATAGCCCGCCTCGTCGACGAGATCGATCAGGTACTGCCCGATCATGCGCTGCGCCGGCGAAGTGATGGCAACGGCCATCTGCTCGGCGAGGTGATCCGATAATGTCACTTCGGCGGCGACAAAGGCTTCGAGATTGTAGTCCTCGTCGCTGGAGGCGCCGCCGCCCCATTCGGTGTAGGCGGTGGGCGCGGCATCCTGCGCAGCACGCGCGGCGGCTTCCGCCGGCTCTTCGGTGAAGACGTTGTCGAGGCGGGTATCGAGCGTCTGCTCGATCTCGGCACGGCTGCCGAGGTCGCGGTTCAGCCACTCTTCCTGGCCGGGCTCGAAGCTATCGGCCGAACCCGCGGCGAGCTCACCGCCGCCGTCTTCGCCTGAGCCTGCCTCATCACCGTCGGAAAATTGGCCGTGGGGCTCGGTCGCCTCGCCCCGCACCGGCGGCTCGGGGCCGTCATTGGCGCGCTCCAGCAGCGGATTGCGCTCCAGCTCCTCCTCGACGAAGGCCGACAGGTCGAGATTCGACAGCTGCAGCAGCTTGATCGCCTGCATCAGCTGCGGCGTCATCACCAGCGACTGCGACTGGCGGAACTCTAATCTCTGCGTCAGAGCCATCGGGGCAAGAAACCGTCCAAAACTGGTCCGATTCTTGCTTAACCTAGTCCATAGCCCTTGTACACGCCTTGACGGATGCAAAATTTGGGCTAGGCGGCGAACCCGGAAAAGGTGGTTACCAGGTCGTCTTCCGCTACAGGCGGAATTCCTCGCCCAGATAAAGCCGGCGTACGTCGGGGTTGCTGACGATCTCGTCCGGGCTGCCCTCGGTCAGGATCTCGCCAGCATAGACGATATAGGCGCGGTCGGTCAGCCCCAGCGTTTCCCGCACATTGTGGTCCGTGATCAGCACGCCGATGCCGCGGTTGGTGAGATGCCGGACCAGGTCCTGGATGTCGCCGACGGCAATGGGATCGATGCCCGCGAACGGTTCGTCCAGCAGCATGTAATTCGGGCGCGTGGCGAGTGCGCGCGCGATCTCGACGCGGCGGCGCTCGCCGCCGGACAGCGCAATCGACGGCGATTTGCGCAGCCGCGTGATGTTGAATTCGTCGAGCAGCGCATTCAGTTCGCGCTCGCGCTTCTTGCGGCTGGGCTCGACGACTTCGAGCACGGCGCGGATGTTCTGCTCGACGGTGAGACCACGGAAGATCGAGGCTTCCTGCGGCAGATAGCCGATGCCGAGCCGCGCGCGCTGATACATCGGCAGTTTCGTGACGTCGTGCCCGTCGAGCTCTATCGCGCCGCGATCGGCCTTGATCAGGCCAGTGATCATATAGAACACCGTCGTCTTGCCGGCACCGTTCGGGCCGAGCAAGCCCACCGCCTCGCCGCGGCGGACATAGATGGAAACGCCGCGCACCACCTGGCGGGTGCCGAAACTTTTTTCCACGCTATGCACAGCGAGGAAGCCCGGCCGCCGCAGCAATTGCGGCCCGCCGCCATTGGGCTTTTTCGGTTTGGCCACCGGCTTTGCCTTGGCTGGCGCCAGCGGATGCGGGGCGCGCGCCGGCTCCGCCAGCGGCAGGTCGATGGCGGGTGCCGAGCCGTCGCGGGCGATCGGCGGCGCATCGCGCACTGGGCTCGAGAGCATGTCGCCGAAGGAGTCGCCGAGCGCGGTGATGTCCTCGCGCGAGCGGCCAAAGCCCGCTTGCTTGCCCTTCGCGGGACGACGCCGGAACATGCCGAGTAAATCCACCATTCCCGCTTCGCTCAGCCTTTCACGGTGACGCCAGCGCAACGATCGCGGCGCGATTCGCGCTCGCGCGAACCATGAATGAATGGATGCCCCTTGCCCAGCGGATCGCCTTCGAAAAGGCGCGTCCCCACCGCCAGCCACGCTTGGCTAGATACAGCCTCCGGTGCCCTGCTTCAACCTCGCGGGCCGCGGCGAATTCACAAGCGATTGATTTTACTTCTGTTTACCCGGGATGAGCGACGGCAGCGCCGGCGGCGGGGCCGGCGCCCCGCCCTTGGACGATCCGCCGCAGCCTTCGGAGCCCTGGATGAACAGGGCCTGCACCCGACCGGTGTCGGATTCCACCCGTGACACACCGGTGGTCATGTCCACCATCAGCCGGTCGCCGCGCAGCACATTCTGGCACTGGGTGAGCACCACGCCGCCCGACATGGTGATCAGATTGGCGCGGGTGTCGAACACGGCCTTGTCGCCGGTCACGACCTGATCCTTTTGCTTCACCACCACGCTGCCGCGCGCCTCCAGCCGCTTGATCGAGGAGCTGCCGCCGGGCCCTGGCGTTGCCGACTGCATCGGCGCAGATTTTGCCGCCTTCTGCTTGGGTTGCGCTGGCTGCTCCGGCGCCGGGCTGCTCTGATCGTAGAAGACGACCAGCGATTTCGCGGTCATGGTGGTGTCGCCCTGCACCACCTTCACATTGCCGGCAAAGGTCGCCTCCTTCGACTTGTCTCGCACTTCCAGCGAGGCCGCCTCGATCTGGATCGGCTTGTCGCGGTTTTGGGAAAAGCCCTGCATCGCATTGGGCACACCCTGCATCGAATTCTGCGCGCGCGCCTCGACGGCGCAGCCAAGGACGAATGCCAGCACGGCGATGCCGGCACCGCGCGCGATTCCCCAGTAAGGACGACGAGAGAACAACTGCATCGCAGGAATCACTTGGCGCCGGCCGGCTTGCCGCTGCCACTGAGCGAGCGCGTCTTCGGCGGCTCCGCGGGCTCGGCTGGCGGAGCTTCCGGCAGATCCATCGACAGGTTCATCACCACATTGCCCTCGAAGCGCACGACCTCGCCGCTGTTGAGGATTTTCAGCCGATCGGCCACCAGCGTGCCGTTCAGCAGCTTGACGTCGACGGGCTCGTCCGACGTCACCGCGCCCTTGTTGATGTCGACCATCGCCTGCGAGAGTTTTGCCTCATAGCCGGTGGAGGACTGCAGGAAGATGTCTTTTTTCAGCTCGAGGACTTGCTGCTTGCTGTCGAAGAAGCCGGT
>DATEJC010000004.1:0-3499 GCA_035278345.1 Bradyrhizobium sp.
AGATGCCGGTGGACGAGATCCTGATGCGCCTGTCCCAGGTGCCCGAGGCCGTCCGCACCGCCATCCGCAACAATGGCGGCGGCCACGCCAACCACACCATGTTCTGGCAGATCATGGGCGGCTCGGGCGGGGAGCCGACCGGCGAGCTCAAGGCTGCGATCGACAAGGATCTCGGCGGCATGGAGAAATTCCAGAACGATTTTAACGCTGCCGGCGGACGCCAGTTCGGCTCCGGCTGGGTGTTCGTGACCGTCAGCAAGGACGGCAAGCTCGCGATCGAGACCCGTCCGAATCAGGACAGCCCGATCATGGACGGCAAGCGGGCGCTCATGGGCAACGACGTCTGGGAGCACGCCTATTATCTCAACTACCAGAACCGCCGCGCGGATTATCTCAAGGCGTGGTGGAACACGGTGAACTGGAACAAGATCGCGGAGCGTTATGCCGCCGCCAAGGCCGGCACGCTCGGCGTTTAAGAAAAGAAAATCCGGGTGCAGATCATCCCTGCACCCGGATCTTTAATTCATCGCCCTTACTAGCGCTTGCCCTTGGCGGCGATGTCGTAGCGGTCGAGGTTCATCACCTTGCTCCACGCCGCCACAAAATCCTTGGCGAACTTCTCCTTCGAATCCGCGCAGGCATAGACCTCCGCGAATGCGCGGAGCTGCGAGTGCGAGCCGAAGATCAGATCGACGCGGGTGGCGGTCCACTTGACCGCTCCCGTCTTGCGATCGCGGCCTTCATAGAGATTATCGCCTGACGGCTGCCACTCCGTGCCCATGCTGAGCAGGTTGACGAAGTAGTCATTGGTCAGCGCACCGACCTTCTTGGTGAAGACGCCGTGCTTGGACCCGCCGGCATTGGCGCCAAGCACGCGCAAGCCCCCGATGAGCGCGGTCATCTCCGGACCGGTCAGCCGCAGCAATTGCGCACGATCGACCAGCGCCTCTTCCGGCTTCATGAACTGCCGCTTGCTGCCGACATAGTTGCGGAAGCCGTCGGCACGCGGCTCAAGCGGCGCGAAGGAGTCCACATCGGTCTGCTCTTGCGAGGCGTCCATGCGGCCCGGTGTGAACGGCACCTTCACGCTGACGCCGGCTGCCTTCGCGGCCTTCTCGACCGCGGCCGCGCCGCCGAGGACGATCAGGTCGGCAAGCGAGACCTTTTTGCCGCCCTTGGCCGATTTGTTGAAGTCGGCCTGGATCGCTTCGAGCTTCTTCAGCACTTTCGCCAATTCAGCCGGATTGTTCGCGTCCCAATCCTTCTGCGGGCTGAGGCGAATGCGTGCGCCGTTGGCACCGCCCCGCTTGTCCGATCCGCGGAAGGTCGAGGCCGAGGCCCAGGCGGTCGAGACCAGCTGCGGCACCGACAAACCGGCGAGGAGCTTCGCCTTCAGCGCGGCGATATCCTTGTCGTTGATCAGCGGATGATTGACCCTCGGAATCGGGTCCTGCCAGATCAGCGTCTCCTTCGGCACCAGCGGGCCGAGGTAACGATGGATCGGACCCATGTCGCGGTGCGTGAGCTTGAACCAGGCACGAGCGAAGGCATCGGCGAACTGCTTCGGATCCTCGTAGAAGCGCCGTGAGATTTTCTCGTAGGCCGGGTCGAAGCGCAGCGACAGGTCGGTTGTCAGCATGGTCGGCCGGTGCTTCTTCTGGGAGTCGAAGGCGTCCGGAATCGTGGCTTCCGCACCTTTCGCCACCCATTGCGGCACGCCGGCCGGGCTCTTGGTCAGCTCCCACTCGTTCTCAAACAGGTTCGTGAAGAAGTGATTGCTCCACTTGGTCGGCGTTTGCGTCCAGGTGACCTCAGGACCGCCGGTGATGGCATCCGTGCCGATGCCCGTGCCATGCTTGCTCTTCCAGCCGAGGCCCTGCTCTTCGAGCGCACCGGCTTCCGGCTCAGGCCCGACCAGCGACGGATCGCCGGCGCCATGGGCCTTGCCGAAGGAGTGACCGCCGGCGATCAGGGCGACGGTCTCTTCGTCGTTCATCGCCATGCGGAAGAAGGTCTCGCGGATATCCTTGGCAGCTGCAATCGGATCGGGATTGCCGTTCGGTCCTGCCGGATTGACGTAGATCAGGCCCATCTGCACGGCGCCGAGCGGCTCAGCGAGCTGACGCTCACCGCTGTAGCGCTCGTCGCCGAGCCACGTGCCTTCAGGTCCCCAGTAAAGCTCTTCCGGCTCCCAGACGTCGACGCGGCCACCCGCAAAGCCAAACGTCTTGAAGCCCATCGATTCCAGCGCAACGTTGCCGACCAGAACCATCAAATCGGCCCACGAGATCTTGCGGCCGTATTTCTGCTTGATCGGCCACAGCAGGCGGCGCGCCTTGTCGAGGTTGGCGTTATCCGGCCAGGAATTCAGCGGCGCGAAGCGCTGCTGTCCGGTGCCGGCGCCGCCGCGGCCGTCGGTGATGCGGTAAGTGCCCGCCGCGTGCCAGGCGAGGCGAATGAACAAGCCGCCATAGTGACCAAAGTCGGCGGGCCACCACGGCTGCGAGTCCGTCTGCAGCTTGCGCAGGTCCTTGATCAGCGCATTGAGGTCGAGGGACTTGAATTCCTTGGCGTAGTCGTACGCGGCGTCCATTGGATCGGACAAGGTGGAATTGCGATGGAGCACGGAAATGTCGAGCGCATCCGGCCACCATTCACGATTCGAAAATCCGCGGGTGCCCGTGAACGGGCATTTTGTTCTATCATCCATGATTGCCTCCTTGGGTCGCCTCCGACCGGATTGGAAGCAATCTAAGCAGCGGCTTCCATCAGGTGAAGTTGATTTTAATGATCGATGCAATAAGATAATCTGATGATCCCGGTTACCCTCCGTCAACTCCGCTATTTCGATGCGCTGGCCCGTCACGGCCATTTCGGGCGCGCGGCGGATGCTTGCTCCATTTCGCAGCCGGCCCTTTCGATGCAGATCAAGGAAATGGAAGAGGCACTGGGCGGCCAGCTCCTGGAGCGCAATGCACGGCAGGTGGCACTCACGCGCTTTGGCGAAGAGCTGATTGAACGTGTCCGCGATATCCTGCGCTCGGTCGACGAGCTCGGCGATTTTGCGCGCGCCTCCCGCGATCGCTTCGCCGGCCGGCTGCGCATCGGCATGATCCCGACCATTGCGCCCTATCTGCTGCCCCGCGTCATCGGCAACCTGACGCGGGCGCATCCGGAACTCGACATTCAGGTTCGCGAGGCGCTGACGCCGAAGCTGATCCAGGAACTTTCCGAAGGCCGGCTCGACACCGCGATCGTGGCGCTACCGGTGTCGGAACCCTCGTTGACCGAGGTCGCCCTGTTCAGCGAGGATTTTTTGCTGGTAAGGCCGCGTAAGGATGAGGGCACGCCGGTGCCTAGCCGGGAAATGCTGCGCGAGATGCGGCTGTTGCTGCTGGAAGAAGGCCATTGCTTCCGCGATCAGGCGCTGTCGTTCTGCAAGATGCACTCCTCGCCGCGCGAGCTCCTGGACGCCAATTCGCTGTCGACCCTGGTGCAG
>DATEJC010000005.1:0-12155 GCA_035278345.1 Bradyrhizobium sp.
TCGGAGACGCGGTTCACGAGACTCATGTCGTGCTCGACCATCAGCACGGTGATGCCGAGCTCGCTCTTCATGTCGCGGATCCAGAACGACATGTCGTCGGTCTCTTCGACATTCAGCCCCGACGACGGCTCGTCGAGCAGGATCAATTTCGGCTCTGAGCAGAGCGCGCGCGCAAGCTCAATCACCTTGCGCACGCCGTAAGGCAGGCCGGAGATCAGCTTGTCGCGATACGGCTCGAGATCGAGGAATTCGATGACGTGCTCCACCCGGCGGCGATGCACCTTCTCGCTGGCCCGTACGCCCGGCAGGAACAACAGCTCCTGCCACAGGCTGGTGGTGGAATGGCGGTGACGGCCGACCAGGAGATTCGACAGCACGGTCGCATTCTCGAACAGCTCGATGTTCTGGAAGGTCCGGGCAATGCCGAGCTTGGCGATGTCGTAAGCCGGCTGCTGGGTAATATCCTGATCCTCGAAGAAGATCTTGCCGTGGGTCGGCGGATAAATGCGGGAGATCAGGTTGAAGATCGAGCTCTTGCCGGCGCCGTTGGGGCCGATGATGGATAGAATCTCGCCCTTCTCGACGGCGAAGCTGACGGAATCGACCGCCTTCAGGCCGCCAAAATGCAGCGACAGGTTTTCGGCCCGAAAATAGCTCATCGGTTCCGCTCCGATTTCACGTAGATCTTCTGCCGCTTGAAGGTGGCGCGCTTGTAGAGCGGGAACAGCTGGAAGAAGAGCTTGATCTTCAGCCAGCGGCCGTAGAGCCCGAGCGGCTCGAACAGCACGAACAGCATGATGATGACACCGTAGATCGCGCCCTTCAGGCCGTTGGCGGATGCAAACGCCGCGACATTGCTCTGGATAGTCGAGGCGGTGGCCTTGCTGGCGCCGAACGTCGCGGCAACGCCGGCGATGATGCCGGGCATATCGTCCTTCAGGTAAGTCAGGAATGGATCGATCATGACAAGGAAGATCGCGCCCAGCACCGCCCCATGCAGGCTGAACGTGCCGCCGATCAGAATCACGATGATGAACTCGATCGAGAGCTGCAGCGTGAACATTTCCGGCGAGATGAAGGTGAGCTTGTGGGCATACAGGACGCCGGCAAAGCCGGTGATCGCCGCCGAGATCGCGAACGCCTTCACCTTGTAGAGCGCGACATTGACGCCCATGCTGCGCGCCGCGGTCTCGCTGTCGCGGATCGCGATGAAGGCCCGTCCCGTCGGCGAGCGCATCAGGTTGAGCGTGCCGACGATGGTCAGGATCAGGAAGCCGAGGCAGAGGAAATAGAACGCCGGACTGTCGCGCGGCACGGTCTGGCCGAGCAGCGACAGCGTCTTCACCCGCATGCCCTCGTTGCCGTTGGTGACGCTTTCCCAGCGCGCCAGCACTTCCTCGATAATGAAGGCGAAGGAAATCGTCGCAATGACGAGGTAGATGCCTTGCAGCCGCAGCGCCGGAAAGCCGACCAGCGCGCCGACCACGCCGGTGAGCAAACCTGCGGCAAGGAAGTAGACCGGGAACGGCACATTATACTGCTGCAGATAAGCGGCCGTGTAGGCGCCGATCGCCAGGAACGCGGCGTGGCCGAGCGAAGCCTGGCCGGTGAAGCCTGAGAGGATCAAGAGACCTACGCCAACGGTGGCGTAGATGCAGACGAACACGAGCTGGCTCATGATGTAGCTGGAAAGCACGAACGGCGCGACCGCCAGCAACACCAGCAGCGTGCCGTAGGTCCAGACATAGCCCGAATGCGGGAGTAGCCGGATGTCGTCTTCGTAATCGGTCTTGAAGATGAAACGCATGGCTGTTCCCTAAACCATGATCCGATTGAACCGGATCATGGTTTCGTCTCCTTGTTGGAGCATGATCCTTTCGGAAAATGGGTTCCCACTTTTCCGGATCATGCTCTAGACCTTCTTGCGCACGTGAAGGCCGAACAGGCCTTCGGGCTTGAGCAACAGCACCGCGAGCAACACGATGTAGGGCGCGACGTCCTTCCACCCCTGCGGCAGATAGAAGCCGGCCATGCTCTCGATCACGCCGATCAGCACGCCGCCAACCAGTGCGCCCGGGATCGAGCCGAAGCCGCCGAGCACGGCAGCCGGGAATGCCTTTAACCCGAGCACAAGACCAACATTGGAATGGATGAAGGTGATCGGCGCGAGCAGCACGCCGGCGGTGCCGGCAACAGCGGCGCTGATCGCCCAGACGATCGACACAACGCGCTTGACCGGGATGCCCATGTAATAGGCCGCGAGCATGTTTTCCGAACTAGCGCGCATCGCGGTGCCGAGCGTCGTGCGGTTGAAGAACAGATAGAGCATCCCGCAAAGGATCACGGTGGCGGCGATCACGGACAGCTTGTCATAGGCCAGCACCAGCGAGCCGATCTTGAGCACGCCTGCGCTGAACGGCGTATCGATCTTGAGGTCATCGGTACCCCAGATAATGCCGGCCATCGAGCGCAGGAAATAGCCAAGCCCGATCGTCACCATGATGATGGAGAATTGCGGGTAGCCGAGGATCGGGCGCACCACCACGCGCTCGGCCAGCATGCCGAACAGGGCCATGGCGATGACGGCGCCGGCGAAGCCGAACCAGTAATTGAGCCCGAGCATGCCGATGAAGGTGAAGCCGAAGAACCCGCCCAGCATCAT
Source organism: Bradyrhizobium sp. (assembly GCA_035278345.1). Lineage (GTDB taxonomy): Bacteria > Pseudomonadota > Alphaproteobacteria > Rhizobiales > Xanthobacteraceae > Bradyrhizobium. The sequence continues at coordinate 2,663 of DATEJC010000005.1, forward strand.
CAGGTCGCCCTGGGCAAAGTTAACGACCTCGGTCGCCTTGTAGATAAGGACGAAACCGAGCGCGATCAGGCCGTACACGCAGCCGAGCGCAATGCCACTCACCAGCTGCTGAACAAAGTCCAGCATCAATCCCTCCCCCGACGCGATGGCGATTCTTGAAAGACCGCCTTTTCGCATCTTGTGTCCACACGCTACGGCGTCTTGGCGCGCCAATTGAGCCCAGCGAAAGGCCGTGGCTATACAGCCCTAAAGCCCTGATCCCTGTCAACAAAGCTTGGTTGGCCCATCCCCTTGCTTCTTGCGGAGAAATGCCGCAGCCGCCTGAATTATTAATCATTGCGGCGAGGCGATTCACCGCGCCGAAACATGTTTCGGTCCATGGTCCGCAAATGAACCGGACACGGATTTCCCGATGACGACAGCCGACACCGCGCTGGAAGTGCGAGGGTTAACCAAGCGTTTTGACCGCCCGGCGGTGGATGCGCTCGATCTTGCCGTCCGCAGGGGCGAGTTTTATGCGCTGCTAGGCCCCAACGGGGCGGGCAAGACCACCACGCTGCGCATGGTAGCCGGCCTGCTGCGGCCGGATGCCGGCTCGGTATCGGTGTTCGGCATCGATGCGCTCGCCGATCCCGTCGCCTCCAAGCAAATGATGGCGTGGGTGTCCGACGAGCCGATGATCTATGACAAGCTGACGCCACTGGAATACCTCGAATTCGTCGCCGGCCTCTGGGGCATCGATGCGACGTCGGCGGAGGCTTCCGCACACGACCTGCTCGCCTCGCTCGGCCTTGCGCCGCATCTGCATGAGCGTTGCGAGGGATTTTCCAAGGGCATGCGGCAGAAGGTGGCGCTGGCTGGTGCGCTGGTGCATGAGCCGCGCCTGATCATCCTCGACGAGCCGCTCACCGGCCTCGACGCGCTGTCGGCGCGGCACGTCAAGGGCCTGCTGCAGGCGCGCGTGCGCGCCGGCTGCACCGTCATCATGACCACACACATCCTTGAAGTGGCCGAACGCATGGCCGACCGCATCGGCGTCATCGCCGCGGGGCGGCTGGTCGCCGAAGGCACGCTGGACGAATTGCGCCAGCGCAACGGCCGCAACGACACGCTGGAAGACATGTTCATCGCACTGGTCGACGAGGCCGCCGCGGCATGAGCTCGGCTACCAGCCTCTCCTGGTTCGTCCGGCACGAAGTGCGGCTGGCCTGGCGTGAATGGATCGCCATGCTCACCGGCGGCCGCCGCGGCCGCAAGCGCGCCGCGTTGATCGGCCTCGTGGTGTTTGCGGCAATCATGCACCTGCCGGCCTATGCCGTAATCGGCCGCTTCGCCGATTTGCAGATGCCGCTCGACAAGACCTCGCTGATCGTGACGACGGCGACGATCGCGCTGGCCTGGGCGTTGATGCTGTCGCAGGCCATCGAATCGGTAACGCGGGTGTTTTATGCCCGCGCCGATCTCGATCTCATCATGTCCTCGCCGGTCCGGCTGACCAATATCTTCTCCGTTCGCATCGCGGCCATTGCGCTCTCCGTCACCTCGATGGCGATGCTGTTCTCGGCGCCGTTCGTCGATGTGCTCGTCTTTGGCGGCGGCGCGCGCTGGCTCGCTGCGTTCGGCGCCGTCATCGCCATCGGGCTTTCCGCCGCCGCCACCGCGATTGCCGTGACGCTGGTCCTGTTTCGCCTGATCGGACCGCGCCGCACGCGGCTGGTGGCGCAGATCCTCGCGGCCGTTGTCGGCGCCGGATTTGTCATTGCCCTGCAAGTTGCGGCGATCCTCTCCTACGGCACGCTGTCGCGCTTTGCGGTGCTGACTTCGGATGCCGCCGCCGGCTTCGCGCCCGATAGCGGGAGCCTGCTCTGGTGGCCGGCCCGCGCCGCGCTCGGCGATACCGAGGCGCTGTTGCTGCTGCTCGCCGGCAGCCTTGTCATGCTCGGCGCCGTGATGGCGATCTTCTCGCCGCGTTTCGCCGACACCGCCATCGGCGTCTCTGCGAGCAGCGTCTCCGCCCGCGCGGGCCGGCGCATCAATCCGTTCCGCAAGGGCTCGCGTCAGCAGGCGCTGCGTCGCAAGGAATTCCTGCTGCTCAAGCGCGATCCCTGGCTGATGTCGCAAAGCCTGATGCAATTGCTCTACCTGGTGCCGCCGGCGCTGCTGCTGTGGCGCAGCTTCTCCGACAGCTCGGCCGCGATCATGCTGATCACGCCCGTAATGGTGATGGCGGCCGGCCAGCTCGCGGGCGGCCTCGCCTGGCTGACCATCTGCGGCGAAGACGCCGCCGACCTCGTCGCGACCGCGCCGCTGCCGCCCGCCAGCATCATCCGCGCCAAAGTCGAGGTCGTGCTGATCGCCATCGCTGCGATCTTCGTACCGCTGGTAGCAGCGCTTGCCTTTGCCTCGCCCATGCAGGCCGCGGTTACGGCGCTCGGTGTCATCATCGCCACGGTGTCGGCCACCGCCATCCAGCTCTGGTTCCGCGTGCAGGCCAGGCGCAGCCAGTTCCGCCGCCGCCAGACCTCTTCGCGCATCGCGACCTTTGCGGAGGCCTTCTCCTCCATCGGCTGGGCCGCCACGGCGGCGCTGGCGCTGGCCGCCCCGCTTGCCGCCGGCATCAGCGGCGTTCTGACCGCCGCCATCATGGCCGTCACCTGGAAGATCAGCCCGCGGCGCGATTGACGCATGCACGGACGCCGTCATGACGACGGCCGGATTCGGCGATAGAGTGCGCGCCGACATCTAGTCGCGAATGGGTCTGTCATGTCGAGATTGATCGCCGCGCTCGCCTTGCTTTGTTGGTTCGTCCTGCCGGCCCATGCGCAAGGCCCGCAGCGCAGCGAGTGCCTGGCGATGGCGAGCGCGCCGCGGGCGGTGCCTGTGAGCTTTCGGCTGGCGGCCAAGGCCGAAGACGTCACGATCACCTATGCCGGCCATTCCACCTATTACATCGACACGCCGCGCGGCGTGCGGATCGCGACGGACTTCAGCGGCGCCTACCACGCCGGGGGCCGGCTGCCCGATGTCGTTACCATGAACCGGGCGCACGGCACGCATTATACGCTCCATCCGGATCCGAAGATCCCCCACGTCTTGCACGGCTGGGGCGAGGACGGCAAGCCGGCGCATGTCGAGCTGCGCCTTGGCGACGCCTACATCCGCAACGTCACGACGGACATCCGCCGCTACTATGGCGAATTCTCCGGCGGCGACATGATCCGGGACGGCAACTCGATCTTCATCTTCGAGGTGGCGGGCCTGTGCATCGGCCATCTCGGCCATCTCCACCACAAGCTCGACGAAAGCCACTTCGCCCAGATCGGCCGTATCGACATCCTGATGGTGCCGATCGACGGTACCTACACCATGTCGCTCGACGGAGTCTCCGAGATCACTAGGCGATTGCGCTCCTCCGTGGTGCTGCCGATGCACCGTTTCGCCACGCCGCTCGACGAATTCATGCAGAAGATCGGCCAGCAATTCGAGATCGACCGGCGTGGCGAACGCTCCTTCAAGATCTCGCGCGACAGCTTGCCAACGACGCCGACGGTGATCATTCTCGACGGGGTGTGAAACACTAATGCCGTTGTTGCGAGCGAAGCGAAGCAATCCACCTACCCGCTCGACGTTTTGGATTGCTTCGTCGGTTCGCTCCTCGCAATGACGAACAATACACGGGGAGCGAGAATGGCCGCCAGCACCGCGCCTGCTTCGAAAAGCGGGCTCTATGCCGATCCGCGCGAGGACTGGCTTGCGCAACACAGCGAAGCGGTGATCGATCCCGCCCGCCCGATCGTCGATCCGCATCATCATCTCTGGGACCGTGGCGGCCTGCGCTACATGATCGAGGAGATGGCCGCCGACATCGCCTCCGGTCACAACATCGTCGCGACCGTCTATGTCGATTGCCGCTCGATGTACCGCGCCAATGGTCCAGAAGCGTTCCGCCCCGTCGGCGAAGTCGAGTTCGCCAATGGCGTCGCTGCGATGAGCGCGAGCGGCGGCTACGGCAAGGGGCAGATCAACGCCGCCATCGTCAGCCATGCCAATCTCCTGCTCGGCGATGCCGCCAAGGCCGTGCTCGAGGCCGAGATCGTCGCCGGCAACGGCCGCTTCCGCGGCATCCGCCATTCCTCGGCCTGGGATCCCGAGCCTGCGATCGCCGGCATGTATGCGACGCGGCCGAAGGGACTGTTGCTCGATCCCACCTTCCGAAAGGGCTTTGCCTGTCTCGCTCCGCTCAATCTCTCCTTCGACGCCTGGCTGTTTCATCCGCAGATCGGCGAGCTTGCCGACCTCGCCCGCACCTTTCCCGATACGAAAATCGTGCTCGACCATTGCGGCGGCCCGATCGGGCTTGGGCGGTTTGCGGGCAAGCGCGATGAGACGTTCGAGGTCTGGAAGGCCGCGATCCAGGACATCGCCAGATGCCCGAATGTCGTGGCCAAGCTCGGTGGGCTCGCGATGTGTCTGCTCGGTTATGACTTCCATTTGCGTCCGAAGCCGCCGTCCTCCGAGGAAGCGGCCGCCGCGTGGCGGCCTTATATCGAGACCTGCATCGAGGCATTCGGGCCTGATCGCGCGATGTTCGAGAGCAATTTTCCGCCCGACAAGGGCCAGTGCAGCTATCAAGTGATCTTCAACGCCTTCAAGCGGATCGCCGCGCAATACAGCGAAGCCGAGAAGACCGCGCTGTTCTCGAAGACGGCGACCGACTTCTATCGCCTCCAGTTTTGATTAGTGCTGGAACAGCGTCTTGGCCGGCTTGCCGCAGAACGGGCAGTAGCGCACGACGTTCTCCAGCTCCGCCTCGCCGCCGTCGAGCAGCGGCGTGTGCGCGACCAGCAGCCTCAGCTCGCCATCCTCGACGAAGAAGTGACGGCCGGTTTCAAAGGACAAGGCGGCGGCCATGTCCTTGCAGCAGGGTTCAAGCGGCTCCTCTCCGGCTGACATGGTGAGTCTCCGTTTTCAAAATCGATTCACTCGTCACGCCTACGCCCACTCACCTCTACGGAACACCGGCACCGTCCTGCCGTCGGCATGGACGCCGTCGATATTGGTCTCGGCGTTGCCGATCATCCAGTCGATATGGATCAGGCTCTGGTTGCCGCCTTGCGCTGCGATCTGCTGCGGCGTCAGCTTGGTGCCGTCGACAAAGCATTTCGAGTAGCACTGGCCGAGCGCGATGTGCGAGGCCGCGTTCTCGTCGAACAGCGTGTTGAAGAACAATAGCTCGCTCCTGGAGATCGGCGAGGAATGCGGCACCAGTGCCACCTCGCCGAGCCGGCGCGCGCCCTCGTCGGTGTCGAGCACCTTCTTCAGGACTTCCTCGCCGCGCGAGGCCTTGGCATCGACGATGCGGCCTTCCTCGAACTTGACCTGGATGTTGTCGATCAGCGTGCCCTGGTAGGACAGCGGCTTCGAGCTCACCACATGTCCGCTGACGCGCCGGCAATGCGGCGTGGTGAAGACCTCCTCTGTCGGGATGTTGGCGTTGCAGGTGATGCCGTTCTTGGCCGTGGAAGCGCCGCCTTCCCATTCATGGCCGTCGGCAAGACCAATGGTCAGATCCATGCCCGGCCCGGAATATTTCAGCGCATGAAAACGCTGGCCGTTCAGCCATTCGGTGCGCTCGCGCAAGCGCGCATTATGCGCCTCCCAGCTTGCTACCGCGCCGTCCTTGTCGACACGCGAAGCCGAGAAGATCGCATCCGCCAGCTTTGCGATTGCGACATCCTCGGCATCGTCAGGAAATACCTGCCTGGCCCAGGAGGTGCTGGGATAGGCGATGATGGTCCAGTTGGTGTCGAAATTGACGATCTTTTCCAGCGCCGGCTGATAGGCCATGGAATTCGCCTTGCTGGCGCGCGCGACCTTGGCCGGGTCCTCGCCCGAAAGCAGCATCGGGTTGTCGCCGACCACAGCCAGCCGCGCGGTGTTATTGGAAAACGCCTTGGCCATGCCCTCGTAGAGCCAGCCCGCGGCGCGATCGAAACTCAGATCATGCCCGAAGCGGTAGCGCGCCAGCGTCAGCTCCTCGTCGGAGAAAAGCGTCGTCACCAGCCCCGCGCCCGCCTTGTAGGCGTGCTCGGAAATCCGCCGCACCAGCGGCAGCGACGCCACCGGCGCGGTCAGCAAAAGATCCTGCCCCTCGCGCAGCCGCAAACCCACCTTGATGGCGACTTCGGCGAGGCGGTCGAGCTTTACCGGATCGATCGCGGCGGAAAGGTTGCGCTGGTGTGCGGTCATGGGCGGGGCCTCAAATCAGGAATGTGTTCAGAGATAAGCCAAGCGGCCGGTTCCTTCAACGCTGCACCGGCGCAGGGTGGGCAAGCAGAAAGACAGACGCGGCCCGCTCCGCACGCGCGGCGATCTCCCTGGTGCTCGGCCGCTCGGTGATGTTGAGCAACAGGCCGAGCAGCCGGCTGCCCCATAACAGGCCGAAGAAATGCTCCGCCATCTCGGGAGCCCCGCCGCCGAGCAGGCGTGCGTCGATGCCGCGGCGCATGATCTCGCGCAGTGCCTCGCGACTCGCCGCCATGGCGACGTCGGCCAGCGTTTGCGCCACCTCGGGCGTGCGAGTTGCCTCCGATATCGCAATCCGGAACGCCGCCACTACGGCCGGATCGCTGACTTCCCGGAGCAGCTGAGTGCCGAACGCGACGAGCGCCTGCTGCAGCGTGTCGCGATCAATGATTTCGGGCAGATCGACCGGCAGCCTGAGCCGTTCCGCCCGCGCCTTGATGCAGGCGAGCAGCATCTCCTGCTTGCTGCCGAACTCGGCATAGAGCTCGCGCTTGGAAGCGCGGGCGCGGGTGGCGATTTCGAGCGTCGAGGTTTCGGCGAAGCCGCGCTCCATGAAGGCCGAGAATGCCGCTTCCAGGATCCGCGCGCGGACCGGAACCTGCCCTTCGGAGGCGGCCGGCGCCTTGGCTGACTTTTTCGTGACCATCGCGATCCCTTGACTTGGTACTGATCAGTACCATACTCCAGTCCATATGGTACCAATCAGTACCATCACCAACATCCACAGGAAAACCTGGAGTTCCCGCCATGACCAAACCCGTTCTCGTGACCTCTGCAGCCGGCGGCCGCCAGGGCAAGACCGGCCGGCACGTCTCCGAAATGTTGCTCAAGCGCGGCGTCCCCGTGCGCGCCTTCGTGCGCACCATCGACGAGCGCGCCAACCAGCTCCGTGCGCTCGGCGCCGAGATCTTTGAGGGCGATTTCCTCGACATCCGCTCGGTGCAGCGGGCGGCGCAAGGCACCAGCGCCATCTACTTCGCCTATCCCGTGCAGGACGGGCTGATGGACGCGACTGCGGCGATGGCGCTTGCGGCGCGCGAGGCCGGCGTGTCGCGGCTGGTCAACCTCGTGATGCTGCAATCCTCGCCGGATGCGCCGACGCCGCGGATGCGGCAGAACTATCTGTCCGAACAGGTGTTCGAATGGGCGAACATCGGCGCGGTGCATCTGCGCGCCACCGTGTTCTTCGAAAACCTCGGCGCCATGGCCCGGCAAAGCCTTCCTGCCCAGGGCGCGGTGCGGCTGCCCTGGGGCGGCGAGAACACCGTGCTGCCGATGATTGCCGCCGAAGACGTGGCGCGCGTCGCGGTCGGGCTGCTGACCAGCCCGAAGCTTGTGCCCGGCACCGCCTATCCCCTGATCGGCGCCACCATCTCGCTGAAGGAGATCATTGCGACGTTCGCCCGCGTGCTGGCCAAGGACATCCGCTACGAGGAAATCACCGACGAGGAGTGGAAGACCTTCGCGGCCTCGCGCGGCTACAACGAACACTCGATTGCCCATCTCTCCTCGCTGTGGAGGGCGCTGCGTTCGGCGGCGATTGATCCTGCCGATGCCAGGTATCAGGTGAGCGAGGCGATCCAGATCATCGGCGGCGCCAAGCCGAAATCGTTCGAAGCCTTCGTGCGCGAGAGCCAGAGCGACCTGCTGGCGAAGGCGAGCTAGCGAGGCCGTCACATCGGTCGTCCGTATCAGGCCGGCACCGCGCACGGCGCCGGGTGATGCACGCCCTGATCGAGCTGGGGCCTGGCAAGCCCAGATGAACCTGGTTCATCTGCAACTGAATTGTTCGATCTTGCCTTGCAGCGAGGGCGTGACCAACAGTCGGACATTACCCAGGCTGAGGATTGGCCATGCTCACCAAGCCGACCGATCGTTTTGCAGAAACCCTTGCCGCCATCAAGGCACTGGCGCCGCTGGTTGCCGAACACCGCCACGCCTTCGACCGCGACCGCCGGCTGCCGGACGTGGTCTACAAGGCGCTCGCCGATGCCGGGCTGTTCCGGCTGTTCCTGCCGCCAAAGCTCGGCGGACCCGGCTTCTCGCCGATGCAATTCATGGAGATCGCGGAAGCGGCGTCGGCGCTGGAAGGCTCGGTCGGCTGGCTCGTCGCCAACGGCGGTGGCATGAGCCGGGCCGGCGGATATCTGCCGGAGGCGGTCGCGCAGCAAATGTTTGCCGATCCATACGCCTTCATCGTCTCGGCAACCGGCGCGGTCGGGAATGCCACGCCTTGCGAAGGCGGCTACTACGTCAGCGGGCGCTGGCCGTTCGGCAGCGGCGCCTGGCACGGTACGCAATTCATGGGACTGGCGAGTGTAAAGAAGGACGACGGCCGCGAAGGGCCGCCGCTCTGCTGCTACTTCCCGCGCGCGGATGTCGTGCTTCACGACAACTGGCATGTATCGGGATTGCGCGGCACCTACAGCTGCGATTTCGAGGTCAAGGATGTTTTCGTCCCCTCCGCGCATACCCATCCCTTGATTGACTTGAAGCCGACCCAACCCGGCATTGTTTATCGCCTGCCCGGCCGGTCGATCTTTCCGTGGACGATATCGGCCGTGCCGCTCGGGATGGCGCGCGGCGCGATGGATGCCTTCGTTGCGATCGCGAGCAAGAAAGCGGGTGCCGCCGGGAAGACCCTGCGGGACAGCGAGAATGTGCAGATGGCGATGGGCCGCATGGAAGCGATCCACCGCGCCGCGCGCGCCCTGCTGATCGACACGATGACGGAATTGATGGCTGCGCTCGATCAAGACCCCGAGCGGCTGGTGCAGGCGCGGGTCGCATTCCGCATGGCCTGCGCGCATTCGGGCGAGAGCGCGGTGCGGATTGCCAATCTGCTCGCAAGGGAAGCCAGCACCGCGTCGATCTTCGAGAGCGGCACGCTGGAGCGATCGATCCGCGACATCCACGCCGGAACAAAGCACTTCGCCATGAATGCGATCGGCTACACGATCGCGGGCCGGCTCAGCCTTGGATTGGATCCGGGTTCGCGGTTCTAGACACGAAGTCGTCATTGCGATGACAGGCTGAGTTTTCCGTCATTGCGGGCGAAGCGTTCAGCCCGGGGAGATAGCTTACACCTGTTCGGGGACATGGTTGACACTTTTGGGATCACGCAAGTCGATCGTCGCGACCTGATGCGCGGCGAAGAATATTCCGAACCTGCCATCACCATCGAGTG
>DATEJC010000006.1:0-6182 GCA_035278345.1 Bradyrhizobium sp.
AGCGTACGGCGAAGTCGTGTGGTCCTGGCGCCGCGACCCTGGCGTCTATCCGCCCCGCCTGTGCGGGGACGGCAACGGTGACAATAAAGGCCGCTCACCGGGGAGAGCACGAAGTAAGCCGTAAAGCCATTGCGCGGGGAAAGCCGGGATGTCTCGGCTGTACCTGTCAAAGCCGTGTGCGTTCTTTTACTACCCATTGCACACGGTGCTGCGGGCGCAGTCGGCGCCCGGCTTTCCCTGCGCCCTCTGATCAAGAGGGAGCAAACGAGATGCAAAACTCGGGCGATAATGAGCCGCGAGAATGAGAATCCATGTCTTCGGAGCGATGCTCTCTCCACTCGTCATGCCCGGGCTTGTCCCGGGCATCCACGTCATTTCTGTCCGCGTCGACGACGCCGGGCCGCCGCCCCCAGTTCCCCATCCTGCAACCCGCTGCCTGCGGCCACATTTCCGGCTCGCAATTCCCCTTTGGTAACCTAGCGTTAACCCAGATTATCGTTTGGTTAGGGTCGCAAAGTCGCGTGGATCAGCCTTCGTTTTGACATGTTGGCAGGGGAATTCGGACCCGGCTTTGGACGGGCCCCCAGATGACACAATGAAGGCTCCCGCGCAGGCATGTCGCCTCGTCGACGCGTGGCTGGCGAGCCGGCAGCCGTTTGCTCCGGAAGTATTGGGACGGCGCGTGATCCGAAAATCGGGTACCGGTTTTTCGAAACGATCATGCTCAGGAGAAGGGTGGGGCGCGATGACGGCTGAAGTCGTCGTCACGCTCCGTTGAGAGGATACCGCTGATGGATACCGCCGCATTGCCGATCATGCCGGCTGCCGACGTATCGCTGATCGCGCTGTTCCTTCAGGCCCATTGGGTCGTGAAGGCGGTCATGCTCGGGCTGCTCGCCTGCTCGGTCTGGGTCTGGGCCATCGCGATCGACAAGATCTTCCTTTATTCGCGCACCCGCCGCGCCATGGACCGCTTCGAGCAGGCCTTCTGGTCGGGCCAGTCGATCGAGGAGCTTTATCGCGCGCTGTCGGCAAAGCCGACGCAGTCGATGGCGGCCTGCTTCGTCGCCGCCATGCGCGAGTGGAAGCGCTCGTTCGAGAGTCAGCACCGCTCCATTGCCGGGCTGCAAGCCCGCATCGAGAAGGTCATGAACGTCTCGATCGCCCGCGAGGTCGAGCGGTTGGAGCGGCGGCTTTTGGTGCTGGCGACCGTCGGGTCCGCCGGGCCCTTTGTCGGCCTGTTCGGCACCGTCTGGGGCATCATGTCGAGCTTCCAGTCCATCGCCGCCTCGAAAAACACCTCGCTGGCGGTGGTGGCCCCGGGCATCGCGGAGGCCCTGTTCGCCACCGCCATCGGCCTGATCGCCGCAATTCCGGCGACAATTTTCTATAATAAGTTCATCTCGGAGGTGAACCGGCAGGCCCAGCGGCTGGAGGGGTTTGCGGACGAGTTTTCGGCGATTCTCTCCCGCCAGATCGACGAGCGGGGCTGAGGCAGCGGTATCATATGGTGGCAACGGCGGTGAGCACCATATCATGGGCATGAACATGGGAGGCTCCTCCGGCGGTGGCCGCCGCAGGCAGCACAAGTCTGTCATGGCCGAAATCAACGTCACGCCCATGGTGGACGTGATGCTGGTGCTGCTCATCATCTTCATGGTGGCCGCACCGCTGATGACGAGTTCGATCGATATCGACTTGCCGATAGCCAAGGGCGGCAACACGACGGCGTCCAATGCCCCGCCGCTGACGCTATCGGTGAAACGGACCGGTGGCGGCTGCAATTCCAATGTCGAGCTCTATCTCGGCGACACCCAGATTTCGAACGCGGAGCTGCTGCCAAAGATCAAGGCCATTCGCGAGACGCGGACCGAAGCGGACAATGTGGTCTTCCTGCGCGGCGACAAGGATGTCTGCTACACTGACATGATGAAGATGTTGGGGAACATCAAGGCCGCGGGGTTCAAGGCCAATATCGTGATCATTCCCGAACAGGGATCCTGAGGTGAAGGTCAAGGTCGACAAGACGGTGGTTGCGTCGGTTGTCCTGCACGTGGTCGTGCTGGGCTTTGTGATGCTGTCGTTCTCGACCAGGGCGCTCGAGGTGAGGCCGGAAGAATCCGTCGGCGTCGATATCTCGCTGGAGTCGCAAGTCGCGGCCGGCATGAAGACAGGCAAGAAGGAAGAGAAGAAGCCACTGGTCGAGAAGGTCGCCGAAGCAAAACCCGTGGAAGACGCCGTCGGCAAGATCAGCGAGAAGCAGCCTGTTGTCACCGACACCGCGCCGGCGCCGCAGCCGAAGGTCGAGCAGAAGCCGGTCGAGAAAAAGCCGGATCCTCCCAAGGTGGTCGAGAAGCCGAAGGAAGAGCCGAAGCCGGAGGAGAAAAAGCCGGAGCCTGCGATCGACTCAATCGCGGAAGCGATCAAGAAAGAACAGAAGAAGCCGACGCCGCCGAAGCCGCCCGTGCAGGCCGCCAAGCCGCCGGAGCAGCAGAAGCCCAAGGAGCGCGTGTTCGACCAGTCGAAGATCGCAGCCCTCATCGACAAGCGCGATCCGTCACGCCAGGCCGTGACCGGCGAGACCCTCAACTCGAATGCGTCGCTCGGGCTTTCCAAGGGCAGGGCGGCGGACAATTCCGCGACCTGGGGCGCGGCGTTCCGCCGTCAGGTGGAGAACTGCTGGAAGAAGCCTTACGGCGGCGTCGAGCAGGAGCGGCCGGAAGTTGCCTTCAACATCCGTCTGAAGAAGGACGGCACGCTGGAAGCAATGCCGGTGCCCGATGGTGCGCCGTCGTCGCCTTATGCCCGCGCCTATTCGGAAAGCGCGCTCCGCGCCATCATCCAGTGCCAGCCGTATAATTTGCCGGCGCAGTTCTTCGAGGAGTGGAAGGCCTTCACGCCGGTCTTCCAGGAGCGACCGATCTAAAGCAGGCAGTCCCATTTAATCCGAGTTGAAGTGACCGATGACCGATCAAGACAAACTGCGCGACAAGCTGCTTCTTCCCAACCGCCGCCAGATCATTTCCGGAATGGCAGCCTTCGGCGCTGCCGCGACCATCGCTCCGCACGGCGCGATCGCGCAGCAGAAGCGCGTCCCGATCACTGAAGGCGATTTCGCGCCGCTGCCGATTGCGATCCCGAATTTCGTGGCGGGCACGCCGGCCGATGGCGAAGTGGCTGTCGGCGTGACGCAGGTCATTACCAATAACTTGCGGCGCAGCGGATTGTTCGCGCCGATCGACCAGGCGGCCTATATCGAAAAGACCATCAATGTTGACCTGGCGCCGAACTTCCAGAACTGGAAGAGCATCAATGCGCAGGCGCTGGTGCTCGGCCGCCTCACGCGGCAGCCGGACGGACGGCTGCGCGGCGAATTCCGCCTCTGGGACGTCAACACCGCGCAGCAGCTTGCGGGCGAGCAATACACGACGTCGCCGGAATCGTGGCGCCGCGTCGGCCACATCATCTCCGACAAGATCTATGAGCGCCTCACCGGCGAGAAGGGTTATTTCGATAGCCGCGTTGTGTTCGTCGACGAGACCGGCTCGAAGGAGCGGCGCGTCAAGCGGCTGGCGCTGATGGACCAGGACGGGGCGAACGTGCGCTACTTGACGCGCGGCAGCGACCTCGTGCTGACGCCGCGCTTCTCGCCGTCGAGCCAGGAAATCACCTATATGGAGTTCGGCCAGGGCGATCCGCGCGTCTATCTCTTCAATATCGAGACCGGCCAGCGCGAGATCGTCGGCAACTTCCCGGGCATGTCGTTCGCGCCGCGCTTCTCGCCGGACGGCCAGCGCGTGATTATGAGCCTGCAGCAAGGCGGCAACTCCAATCTGTTCGTGATGGACCTGCGCTCCAAGTCCACCACCCGTCTCACCGATACGCCGGCGATCGACACTTCGCCCTCCTATGCGCCGGACGGCTCGCGGATCTGCTTCGAGTCCGACCGCGGCGGCAAGCCGCAGATCTATGTGATGGGCGCGAACGGCGGCGCGGCGCAGCGCATCTCCTTCGGCGAAGGCAGCTACTCCACGCCGGTGTGGTCGCCGCGCGGCGATTACATCGCGTTTACCAAGCAGGGCGGCGGCCAGTTTGCGATCGGCATCATGAAGACCGACGGCTCGGGCGAGCGCATCCTCACCGCCGGGTATCACAATGAGGGGCCGACCTTCGCGCCGAACGGCCGCGTCGTGATGTTCTTCCGCGAACCCGGCGGCAATTCCGGGCCGTCGCTCTTCACCGTCGACGTGTCCGGCCGTAACGAGCAGCGTGTGCCGACGCCGGGCTTTGCGTCCGACCCCGCATGGTCGCCGTTGCTGACATAGGGAACCCACTTCAGACCCTTGGGATGCCAATCGGCAAACATTGCCTAGCCTGCTGATTTTTCGTGCAGATTTTCGCTCTGCGCAGCAAAAAACAATAACTCGCTAACCCTGTTCCCTCAGAAAGACTTCACCTGCTGTCGGTAGAACTACGCCCCAAACAGGACGCGTGCGCTGCCAATGCAGTTGGTCGATCACAAAAAAAGAAGCAGTCAAGAAGAACTGGAGCCGGTGCTCTACGCCGCGCTGATCGATTCCATGTGCCAGAATTTCTGGCCGATGATGCTTGGCACGCTCTGCACCGGCATCGCCGCCGTGCTGACCGCGATGAAGACCGGCAACATGCTGCTGTGGCCGGTGGCGCTCGCCATCGTCGGCATCGGCACGCTGCGCGCCTTGCAGATGCGCAAATACGAGCGGCGCACCCAGGTGCTGTCGTTCGACCAGGCCAAATATCTCGAGCCGCGCTATGCGGTGGGCGCCATCATCTATGCCGGCGTGCTCGGCGCCTGGTGCTTCCTCACCATCGTCGGCAACGACGATGCGATCGCGCATATGCTCTGCGTCGCCGTGACCGTCGCCTACACCGGCGGTGGTGCGGCGCGCAATTACGGCCGGCCCAAGCTGCTGCAGCTCCACGTCCTCTTCGCCTGCGGGCCGATGTCGGTGGCGCTCGCGATGCAGGGCAGCTTCTATTACATCGGCCTTGCGGTGCTGCTGGTGCTGTTCTTCTTCGGCCTGAAGGGCATCAATCTCAGCCTGCACGCCATCTTCGTAAAGGCGCTGACCTCGAGCTTCCGCGAGGCGGCGCTCGCCGGCCAGTTCGATACCGCGCTGAACAACATGCCGCATGGCCTGTGCATGTTCCGCGCCGACGGGCGGCTCGCGGTGATGAACCACCGCTTCAGCGAGATGATGAACCTGTCCGACGATCTCGTGCAGCGCGGCGCCTGCGCCTCCGACATCATCGAGGCCTGCATCGTGGCCGGATCGATCTCGGTGCCGAGCGGCAGGATGATCCTGGCCGAGATCGAGAACACTCGCACCCGCGACATGATCACGACCGATCCGGATCCGGCGCGCGACCGCTATCTGTCGTGGACGTTCCAGCCGATGGCCGGCGGCGGCGCCGTCGTGCTGCTCGAGGACATCACCGAGCGGCGCCATGCGGAAGCCCGCATCAGCCATCTGGCGCGCTACGACGAGCTCACTGCGCTGCCCAACCGGGTCAATTTCCGAGACGAGATCGGCCGGCTGCTGGCGACCCAGCACGGCAGCGAACATATGTCGGCGCTGCTGTTCGTCGACCTCGACCAGTTCAAGCAGGTCAACGACACGCTCGGCCATCCCTGCGGCGACCAGCTGCTCTGCGCGGTGGCGGATCGCCTGCGCGAGATGCTGCGGCCCGAGGATTTCGTCGCCCGCTTCGGCGGCGACGAGTTTGTCGTATTCCAGCAGAACATCCATTCGGCCGAGGATGCCGCGGGCCTTGCCCGCCGCATCGTCGATCGGCTCAGCGAGCGCTACAAGATCGACAATCACCTGGTCGAGATCGGCGCCAGCGTCGGCATCGCCATGACTGCGCCCGGCGTCTCCGCCGACACACTGCTGAAGAACGCCGATATGGCGCTCTACCGAGCCAAGGCCGACGGCCGCGGCACCTATTGCTTCTTCCGCGACGAGATGGCGCAAACCGTCGAAGCGCGCCGCATCCTCGAGCTCGACCTGCGCAAGGCGCTGGCGAACGAGGAGTTCGAGCTCTACTACCAGCCGCTGGTCAACCTGAAGTCCGGCAAGATTTCCACCTGCGAGGCGCTGCTGCGCTGGAACCATCCGGTGCGCGGTACGGTATCGCCGATC
>DATEJC010000007.1:0-3034 GCA_035278345.1 Bradyrhizobium sp.
AGCGCCGTGTGCTGAAAGTAGTAGAGAATGCACACGGGTTTGACAGGTACAGCCGAGACATCCCGGCCTTCCCCGCGCAATGGCTTTACGGCTTACTTCGTGCTCTCCCCGGTGAGCGGCCTTTATTGTCACCGTTGCCACGCCACCACGGGGCGGCGGGATAGACGCCAGGGTCGCGGCGCCAGGACCACACGACTTCGCCGTACGCTGCGGCGTTTTCGTCCGGTGTGAGAACACCTGACGCCGCAGCGTCCATCGCAACCCGCGCCCCGTTTCGTGACGACCGCGAAGCGTCCCTCATGGTGGCACGGGCTGGCAGCATTGATACCGCAAATCAGAATTCCGGTAAAGCGAAATATTTTCGATTTCGGGGCTTGACTGCTTTTAGCTGATTTGCCCGTCGTGCCGAATTTGCAACACTCTTCCGCCGCGTAAGGTCGCGTTGTTACTCGCCGGCAATGCGGGCCGAATTCCTCGCGCAACCCTTCGCTCGAACTTGCTGCCAATCGTCGGCGGTCCAGTCCATCGCGATTTCCAGGCCGCGTTGGCGGCCTTCCGCGAAGCTTGACGCAATGATCCGGGCAACAATCTCGGCGTCTTCGCAGGTGAGGCCCTTGAGCGGCTCCAGCGAACGGACGATCTGACGGGCCCGCGTAAGGTCCGTCTCCGCAACAGCAGGCGGCTTGATCGGCATTTTGAAACCCTCAACCGCAGATCGCGTTAAATTTATCATGGCCCGGAAGGAGCCGATATGCGCTGAAGCGGCCAAGGGCGCCACTTTTTCAACGCGAAATGCATTGCTCGCGGAGCAGGACGCGTAGGCGATGCAACGCGCTCCTATCCGGGGTTTCACGGAGTTGATGTGGCCGACAAACCACAACCGCTGCGCCATCTTTCAACGCGGGTGACCGCGCAATTGCGGCGGACGAATCGAATCGACTAGACCCGATGACGGGGCTGGGAAGCGGAGTAAGTGTATGAGAGTCGCTTCCTTGGAAAGTGTATTGACGGTGGCCACGCTGGTATCGGCCATCGTCGTCGTGCTGTGGGGAATGAAGATTTTCTACGGTGCGTGAGAAAGCAGGTAACTGGCGTCGAACAAGAGACCTCCGGTCAAGAAGGGGTTCGCGACAACCACAACGGCATCACTTCCGCGGCGGCGGAAGCCCTCTTTTCCAAGTGCCAGGAAGTCTCGCCGCCTGACGAGATGCGCTCAAGCGTCGTCAGAAGCCTTGCGATTCACCGGTTCAAGAAGACATTTTGGTTTCAAGCCCCTCATGCATTTCAGCGCTTATCTTATGATCGCAGCGATGGTGCTGCTCGGCCTGCAGCTTGCCTACGCATTCTATCAATTGGCCAGCTTCATCCTCTAGGTCGCGACTGCTTTCTCCTCGTAAGGGCGGGGAGGGCGGAATCTTCAGAACGCGTCAATGCGCCATCAGCACCGGCAGGTCCGCGTGCTCCATGATGTGGCTGGTGGCGCCGCCAAAGATCATCTGCCGCAGCCGGTTGCGCGTGAACGCGCCCTTGATCAGAAGATCGCAGCCTTCCGCCTTGGCGGCGTCGAGGACGGCTTCTCCGGTCTCGCGATCCCCCAGCTTGACGCGAACGGCCCTGGCGGCGATGCCGTTGTACTGCAGCTGCCTGAGCACCTCGTCGGCGGAAGGGCCCGGCACCTCTTGCCCGCCGACCACGGTCAGCACCGTCACTTGCTCGGCCAGCTGCAGGAGCGGCATCGCAAAGGCATTGGTGCGCGCCTGCTCGGTGCTGCCGTTCCAGTGGATCATGACGTTGCTCGCGATCTGCTTCGGCGCTACCGGCGGCGCCAGCAGTACCGGTCGGCCGCTCTCGAACAGCCCGGATTCGATGGCGCGGCGATGCAGGCCGGTGGAATCCGCATCCAGCCTGCCGACCACGGTGACATCGAAGGCGCGGCCGTGGTTGCCGATGAAGCTTTCATCCTCGGGTGCTACGGCAAGCCATCCGAAGCAGGGACGCTTTTCCGCCGCGCCCGACGGCGGGATGCCATGCTCCTGCATGAAGGACTCGAACATGCGGCGCAGCTCTGCCGTCTCTTCGCCGCGCTGCGCATCGTAGGCGTCCATGGTCAGGCCCGCGGTCAATTCCGCCACGACATAGGGCGGAATGGCGATCCGCAGCGGAAAGCCCTCGATATAGGCGCTGGTACGGCGCGCAAGCAGCACCGCCGTCTCCAGCGCCGATCGCATCGTGGCAATGTGCTGGGTTGGCACCAGGATCGTCTTCATCGCAAGACCTCCTATCGCTTTCCGCCACCGGAAGCGGCAGACGACTGGCGACAGGCTAATCCCTGAAAGCGGACAACGAAAGTCCGATCGCGAGGCGAGCCAAGGTTTGCACATGGGCAAGCCTCTGCCTTGCAACGGCCGGCCAGTTGGCCCGACGCCGGTAGACCACCTACTTGACGCGAGGCCGGCCTTGGCGCACTGCTCGTCCTGGTCGCCGGTGACGCCGCTGACGCCCACGCCGCCGGTGACCTTGCCGTCCACCGTGATGGGCAACCCGCCGGGCGAGGCGAACACGCCGGGCAGGGTGGCGGTGGACGGGCTTCCCTTGTTGATCGCGTCCACAAAGGCGCGGGTCGGGCGCCGGTAGGTCGCCGCCGCCCGGGCCTTGCCGACGGCGATATCCATGCTGACGGTCTGCGTGTTGTCCATCCGCTCGAAATAGACGGGGAAGCCGTGATTATCGACCACGGTGACCGCCACGTTCCAGCTGTTCTTCTGGCATTCACCGAGGACCTCGGCCGCGATCTTCTTCGCGCCTGCGGCATTGATGGCGGTGCCGTATTCGGGACGCTTGTCCTGCGCGGATGCGGCGGTGGCAAAGGCAACGAGTGCGGCGGCGAGCAAAACCCTGTTCATCTCCGACTCCCCCCTTGGGCCTTTTCTGGTCGGGGGCGACCTTAGCTGGCGATGAGAGGAGGAGATCCGCAGCACGGTGGCAGCGAAACTCGAAGGCGGGCAGGCCGCCCCAACTGCGGTGCCAGTTTGCA
>DATEJC010000008.1:0-2579 GCA_035278345.1 Bradyrhizobium sp.
CGATATCCTGCAGCCGGGTCGGCAGGCCGACGGCCGCGAGGTGATGCCTGATCCGTGCCGCGTCGCCTTCGGAAATCTTGCCGAGCTGCGCGGAAAATTCAGCGGCCAACACCATCCCGACCGCGACGCCCTCGCCATGGAACAGGCGGTCGGAGAAACCGGTCGCGGCTTCCAGGGCGTGGCCGAAGGTGTGGCCGAGATTGAGCAGCGCGCGCTCACCGGTCTCGCGCTCGTCGCGCGCGACGATGGCGGCCTTGGCGCGGCAGGAGGTGGCGATGGCATGCTCGCGCGCCGCGCCGCCGGAGAAGACGTCGCCGTGATTGTTCTCCAGCCAGGTGAAGAAGGCCTCGTCGCCAAGCAGGCCGTATTTGGCAACTTCCGCATAGCCGGCGCGGAACTGGCGCGGCGACAGCGTGTCGAGCACTGCGGTGTCGGCGATGACGAGAATCGGCTGGTGGAATGAGCCGATCAAATTCTTGCCCTGCGGCGAGTTGATGCCGGTCTTGCCGCCGACCGAGGAATCGACCTGCGCCAGCAGCGACGTCGGCACCTGCACGAAATCGACGCCGCGGCGCAGGATCGCGGCCGCAAAGCCGGCGAGATCGCCGACCACGCCGCCGCCAAGCGCGATGACGAGGTCGTTGCGCTCGATCTTCGCAGCGACCAGCGCCTCGCTGACTTTTTCCAGCCCGGCATAGCTCTTCGAGCTTTCGCCCTCCTCGACCACGATGGCGGAACTCGCAATGCCGGCCTGCGCCAGCGACGCCTCGGTCGGCGCCAGCCAGTGTTTTGCCACCGTGCGGTCGGTGACGATGGCGGTGCGCACGCCCGGCCGGATCGCGGCGATGCGCTCGCCCAGCGATTTCAGCACGTCGCGGCCGATCACGATGTCATAGGCGCGATCGCCGAGTGCGACGTCGACATTGATGGGATCGGAATGTTTGATGGGCGCGGTCATGGGGTGGCGTTTATCTCGTCCGGCGCAGCCGCGCAAAGCCTGGCGTGCAGCGCGTCAATACATTCATCGACGATCTTGTCGTGCGGCACGTCGCGCGAGAGGATCGTGATGTCAGCGGTTCCGTAGACCGGCTCGCGCTCGCCGAGCAGGCGGCTGACGGTGGCTTCGGGATCGGCATTTTGCAGCAGCGGCCGGTCGGAGCGGCGGCGCACCCGCTTCATGATCACGTCGACCTCGGCCTTGAGCCAGATCGACACCGCCTTGTCGCGGATGCGGCCCCGTGTCTCCTCGCGCATGAAAGCGCCGCCGCCGGTGGCGATTACGGCCGGGCCGTTGTCCAGCAGGCGCGCAATCACCCGCGCCTCGCCGTCACGGAAATGCGGCTCGCCATGGCTCTCGAAAATATCCGGGATCGACATTCCGGCCGCCGCCTCGATCTCGGTATCGGCATCGAGGAAGGGCAGCCGCAGCCGCGCCGCCATGCGCCGGCCGATGGTGGATTTGCCGGCCCCCATCATGCCGATCAGCACGACGCAGCGCTTGCCCAGCGCCGCCGATATCTCGGCGTCCTGGGACAGGCCGGGGGCTGCCTGCGAGGCGGTTTCGGGCATCAAGGTCTCGTATCGCGAAATTGCCGCGTTTCGCGCCACCTATACTACCCCCGCCCGAGCACTTGCCAGAGACTCTTGCAAGGAAAGGGCGAAACATGCTGGTAAGACCGGACTGGCTCGCCCGGCCTGATTTGATGGTTAATTGGTTGCCCGAGACCCTGTTATGCCCAGTCTGTTCCGTTTCTTGACGGTTGTCGGCATCATCGCCGGGATTGGCTATGGCGTGGTCTTTGCGCTGGCGAATTTCGTCAATCCGAAGCCGCGGGAGATGACCGTGACAATCCCGCCGGACAGGTTCCTGAAGAAATAGGCGGAGCGGATCAGGGGATGCGCGCAAAACCGACAGATGCGAAGCTGATCACCCTGTTCCTCGACATGCTCGCGGCCGAACAGGGCGCCGGCGACAACACGCTGCAGGCCTATCGCCGCGATCTCACCGACTTCTCCGAATTTCTCGGCCATGCGGGACTGACCTTCGTTGCCGCCGACACGCAGAAGCTGCGCGACTATCTCGCCGACCTCGACACGCGGGGCTTCAAGTCGTCGAGCGTGGCGCGGCGGCTTTCGGCGATGCGCCATCTCTACCGCTTCCTGCTCAACGAGCGCATCCGCACCGACGATCCCGCCGCGATCCTGTCCGGCCCCAAGCGCGGCCGCGGCCTGCCGAAGGTGCTGTCGATTGCGGATGTCGATCGCATGCTGACCAAGGCGCGCGAGCTGGCGCAGGCCGCGGACGCCTCCTCCCTGCAAAGGCTGCGCGCGCTGCGGCTCTATTGCCTGCTTGAAGTTCTCTACGCCACGGGCCTGCGCGTCTCCGAGCTGGTGTCGCTGCCGCTGTCGGCTTCGCGGCGCGACGCCCGCATGATCGTGGTGCGCGGCAAGGGCGACAAGGAGCGGCTGGTGCCGCTCAACGATGCCTCACGGCAGGCGATGGCCGACTACCTCGCCGCGATGCAGGCGTTGACGTCGGCGAAGAAGAAAAGCCTCGCCAGCTCGAAATGGCTGTTTCC
>DATEJC010000009.1:0-5175 GCA_035278345.1 Bradyrhizobium sp.
CGGTCGTTCTGCGTGATCGAGAAGGTGATCGGGCATTTGGTGTTGTCGGCGACCCGCAGCATCATCGGCAGGTCTTCGTTGATGGTGGAGAGGTCAAGCACGAATTGCAGCACGCTGCGGCCCTGCGCCTGCATGCCGGCCGCAATCGCCGTCAGCTCGTCCTCACCCGCCTTCAAGGTCGGAGTGAAATCGCCGGTCGAGGTACGGTGGTTGAGCGTGCGCGATGTGGAGAATCCGAGCGCGCCGGCGCGCACGGCCTCGGCCGCAAGCTGCGCCATCGCCTTGTTGTCTTCTTCCGTCGAGGGATCGCGCCGCGCGCCGCGCTCGCCCATCACGTAGACCCGCAGCGCCGCATGCGGCAGCTGCGCGCCGATGTCCATGTCGAAATTCCGCTTCGACAGCCAGTTCATGTAGTCGGGAAAGCTTTCCCATTCCCAGGGAATGCCCGCGCTCAGCACCGGCTCGGGAATGTCCTCGACGCCTTCCATCAACTGGATCAGTCGCGTGTGATCGGTCGGCTTGCAGGGCGCAAAGCCGACGCCGCAATTGCCCATGATCGCCGTTGTGACACCGTTCTGCGAGGAGGGCGTGATGTCCTGGCTCCAGGTCACCTGGCCGTCGTAGTGCGTGTGCACGTCGACGAAGCCCGGCGCCACCAGCTTGCCCTTCGCGTCGATCTCTTTCTTGCCTTTGCCCAAGACCTTGCCGACCTCGGTGATGCGCCCGTCGCGAATGGCGACATCGGCCTCAAAGAGATCGCCGCCCTTGCCATCGGCAATGCTGCCGCCGCGGATCACGAGGTCAGGGGCATCGGTCATGGCGCATCATCCCGGTTTGAAATTTTGTTGCGCCATCATGGGGCATGCCGGTGTGCGGTCAACATGCTAGTGCGCGTTTCCGAAGTTCGTACACTGCATGGCAGCTACTGAAACGAACTTCGGAAACAATAGCGCACTAGCCACTCAACTTTTTTGAAAGTGCCGCTTATCGATTTGAAGTTCCTACTAGAACTCGCGGCATCTGCCATAGGAACTTCAAATCGGCGGCACTTTCGAATGACGCTCTGGGATGCGTTCGGCCCGCGACGGCCTGCCCATCTTCCGCCGCCGGCGATGCCCGGACCGTCATTTTTCCGCCCTGACACGAACAAACCGGTCAACGAATGCTGAATCGACAGCGCGATGATCACCAAGAGGGGACGACTTCAATGCTTACGGATCAATGCGCTGTCTATTATCCCGAAGAGCTGGCGCTGCTGGGGCGGATTCTCGATCAGGTCGTAGAGGCGCTGCCGCCGAATCTGCGCACGCCCTATAATCGCGCGGCGCTCGCACAGAACATCCTGGCCTGCGCTTCAACTGGCGAGCGCGATCCGGACGAACTGCGGCGCGCGGCGTTGATGGAGCCCAAGGTCAGCGCTGCAGCGTAAACGCCTTCCCGCGTGATGCATTTCCGCCACGCTCGCCGGCTGATCGTTGGCCATCCCGAAAATCGCCGCAAGGCTGCTTCGCGCCCGCCACCGTTCGGTCAAAACCCGATGAGTTCCTTGCCCGTGGGCAGGAACCGGCAATATGAGGACTTGAATGCTTTACTCAAAAAGCCCGCCGCTTGCGGAGAACGACACCGCCCAAGACGATCAACACCGCTTTTCGCATGACCACGAGGAACGCGACGAGCCGCGATTCGGTCGGCGGCCGATGAGCGCATCGATCCATGCGCTTCCCCCGCCGCGCCCGCGGCCGTCGCTCGGCAGGCGCATCTTCCGCAGGACATCCAGGTTCGCGATCGTCGTGCTGATCGGCGTCGGCGCTACGCTGGGCTGGCAGGCTTACGGCAACACGGCAAAGCAGATGCTCGCAACGAGCGTGCCGGAGCTCGCCGGGCTCGTATCCTACATTCCTGCGCCGAAGCCGCCGGTCGCCGCTGCCGCTCCCGCCAATCCGGCGCTGCAGCTCGAGCCCTTGGCGGCCAATCTGGAGTTCGTGCGCCGCAGCGTCGAACAGATCGCGCTCAAGCAGGAGCAGATGATCAGGAACATCACTGCGCTGCAGATCACCGACGAAGAAATCCGGCAGAAGGTATCGTCACCGCCGCCTGCCGCTCCGGCACAGCCCGCAGCAGTGGCCCCGCCACCAAAACCCGCGCCGCAAAAGCTGCAGCCACCGCCGGGTGCGCCGGCGCCGCGTCCGTCAGCGAACGCTGCACCGGTGTCGCTGGCGCCGCGCTAAAGCGTTAGTCCAGTAGTCTGGATGCTTCATTTCGTCATGGCCGGGCTTGACCCGGCCATCCACGTCTTTGCCAGAGCGTGCTCAGAAGACGTGGATGCCCGGTCATCTTAACGCGAAGACGCGCTTCGCGCTTTTGCCCGGGCACGACGAGTCTAATGCACCGCCGCCGGCTCCGCCGGGCCCTTCGCCTTGCGGTCGGTCACCAGCGCGAGCAGCACCGTCATCAGCATGAAGGCTACCGACGCGCCGAACACCCAGTGCGGCATCTGCTGGTCCATGATGAAGCCGTAGAGCAGCGGCGCCAGGATGCCGGAAAAGTTGAAGCCGGTGGATACGATGCCGAAGGCGCGCCCCGCAGCGCCGGGAGGCGCGGCATTGCGCACCAGCATGTCGCGTGACGGCGCGATCACGCCGCCGAGGAAGCCGGCAAGCGTCATCAGCGCGATCAGCAGCGCCGAGGGCAGGGTGGCTACCGCAATCACAAGCACGATGCCCGCATTTACCGCAAAGCACGCCGCGGCCACCTGGCCGTGCCGGTCGGTGCGATCGGCCAAAAATCCGCCGGCAAGCACGCCGATGGCGCTGGCGCCGAGAAAACATGTCAGCGCCAAATTCGCGGTCCCGAACGCAACGCCATAGCCGCTCATCAGCGCTACCACGCCGAAATTGCTGATGCCGGCATTGGAGAGGCCGAGCAGCATGAAGAAGATCGTCAGCACGATGATCGCCGGCGTCAGGATGTTCGGCTTGGCCGCCTCATCGCCGTGCTTGCGCTGCGCCGCGCGCGCATCGGGCAGGCTCATCGCGGTCATCAGCAGCGCCACTACTGGCCCAATTGCGCCCGCCACAATCAGCGCGCCAAAGCCGCCGACAACAGCGACCAGCGCAGCCATGATCGCAGGCGCCACCGCGCCGCCGAGGAAGCCCGCAAAGGTGTGCACCGAAAAGGCGCGGCCCATCCGCGCCTCGTCCATATGCGCAGCGAGGATGGCGTAATCGCAGGGATGATAGACGCTGTTGGCAAGCCCGAGCAGCGCGGCGCAAACGATCAGCGAGGCGTAGCTCAGATGCAGTCCCAGCAGGATCAGCGCGAGGCCGCCGAGCCACAGCCCGATCAGCAGCACTTTTCGTGCGCCGTAATGGTCGGCGAGATAGCCGATCGGCGCCTGCGTCAGCCCCGACACCACGCCGAACACGGTCAGCGCAAAGCCAAGCTCGATATAGCCGACGCCGAGCTGCTGCTTCAAAAACGGAAACAGCATCGGCAGCACGAACAGGTGGAAATGGCTGAGCCAATGCGCGATCGAAATCGCCGTCAGCGTGCGGAGCGCGCTATCGGCTTTCGCTTGTTGCGGTGCAGCCAGAACGTCGGCCATATCTCTTTGAAAACCCGGTTGGAATCCGCCCGGCGGGGCTCTCGGAACGAAGCCCAAATTATCGGCCAAGGGGGTTATCTGTCCATGAACGGGGCTGCATGGCTGCTTTCCTCCCGTTCCGCTTGGGTTTCAGGGGCGGCGTCAGGCGCCGGTTTTGCCCTGTAACGCCAAGGACACATCGATCAGCAATTTGCCGTGCGGCTAACGGGGTTCATTGCGTGCAGCAACAGGTGCGTCAGAATACGCCATTATGGATTCTAGCCCCAATGGGAGGGTGGAATGAGGAGGATGTTTTTTCTGGCTGGCGCAGCTCTTGCCATGGCGGCGGGTTCGGCTCAGGCGGCGGATTTGCCCGTCAAGGCTCCGGCCCCGGTAGCGGCACCTGCCGTTGACTGGTCCGGCTTCTACGCAGGCGTACAAGCCGGCTATGCGTGGGCCGACGTCCGCGACACCACCCTTGCCGGGTACGTTGGTGACTCGACGGTCAAGAACGGGGTGTACGGCGGGCATGCCGGTTTGCAGTGGCAGTTCGCGCGCACCCAGTGGGGCTCCTTCGTGCTGGGTGCTGAAGGTTCATTCAACACGCCCACCGAACGCAACTCCTCGGCGAACTTCACGTTCTGCGCCAATCCCGCGTTCCTGTGCGGCCTGTCGAACATCCACGATCTCTGGACCGTCGGCGCGCGCGGCGGCCTGGCTTTCGACCGCTTCCTGGTGACTGTGTCCGGAGGATATGCGAACGGCCTGCTTGCCCGCGCTGATTTCTTCCCACCAAGCGGCGTGTTCAACGCGGGAGGCGGACAATCCTGGGAACGGCACGACGGCGCCTATGTCGGAGCAGCGCTGGAGTACATGTTCTTGCGGGTTGCGCCGTCCCTCGATCTGATTGCCGGCGTTGATTACAAGCACGTGTGGCTGGACGCCCGGGATGACCGGAACTTTAACGGCGTGCTGCACACCCTCAGCGCGAACATGGACATGGTCACGGCGCGTCTGACGTTCAAGATGAATCCCTCCTGGGGTGCCGCACCGGTCGTCGCGAAGAACTGACCCGTCATTCCTTTGCTGCCAGCATCAAGCCCCGGCATCGTCCGGGGCTTTTCTTATGTACGTGGATATGAACGCGGTTGCATGGCTCGGCGTTGTCAAGGTGGCGCTCAACGCGGACACCAAACGCCGAAGACGTCGTTCGGCTCGACGATGACGTCCCCAATGTTGATGCCCACCCGGAATAGGATTCGATGCGGCATTAAACCGGGAGACATCGGGTAGTGGAGCAGGCAAGCTCGGCGATATGACCGATCCCGCAAAGCCGCTCCGCATCCTGATCCCGGAGGGCTCGTCCACTTCCGCCCGCGAGACAATCACCATCCTCGGGCTGGCGGGCCATCACGTCGAGATCTGCGATCCCTCGCCGTGGTGCCTTTCGCGCTATTCGCGCTTCGTGCGCAAATTCCACCGTTGTCCGGGCCTGCGCCGCGATCCCGCGGGCTTTCTCGCCTTTGTCGAAGGGCTGATCGACAGCGGGCGCTTCGACGTGCTGTTGCCGACGCATGAGCAGGGACTCTTGT
>DATEJC010000010.1:0-2365 GCA_035278345.1 Bradyrhizobium sp.
GTGTAGAAGTGGTCGCAGTTCGGCACGATCCGCACGTCGCATGGAGAAGAGCAGCGCGTGGCGAACTCATGCGCGGGGTAGAGGTCTGGCGGCTCCTGGTCGCCGCAAATATACAGCACCGGCGCGGTCATCTTGCGCGCGTTGTCCAGCGTGTTTGGCATGTTGCGCGAATAGTCGAGCAGCGACTCCGGGCTGATCACCCACCACCAGCCCGGCAGCAGCATCAATTCTTTGCCGCGCCCTTGCGCGATCATCCGCTCGGCTTCCGAGAGCAGTTCCGGCAGACGGTCGCGGCCGAACAGGCCCTTGGCGCTGATCAGCGTGGTGATGCCGGCGCCGCCGAGGTGCGCCGACATCAGCACGAGCGCCGGCGTATCGGGATGGTCGGCGACGTGTTGGGCGGCCAGCACGCCGCCATTGCTGTGCCCGATAATGATCGGCTTTGCAAAGCCGCGATCGGCAAGGAAGCCGGCGGCAAAACGGCCGTCCGCGATCGCCTCGTGCGCCATCTGGAATGCTCCGCCTCCCACATTGCGGCCGTCGAGGGACGTGACCATCTCGTGGCCGCGCCGATTGAATGCCAGGCACGCAATGTCGTCGGCCACAAGTGCTTCCGGCAGAAACCGCGACGGCCCGGTATAGAAGTTGTGGCAGTTGCCGTGGAAGATCATCGCAGCCGCGCGTGGCCTTCTGCCGCGAGGCATGTAGAGGAGCCCGTCGAGCGGGTATGTGTCGGTCACGATAGAGACGAGTTCGAGCTCGGCGTTCATGGGCTGGTCCATCATTGCAGGATGCGACGTTTCGTCAGCACCGCGATTTCCGAGGTGAGGATGCGCATGAATCCGTTCATCGCATCGGTGATCGGCCGTTCCGCGTGCCAGACGAGGAACCGCTCGAGCTGGAAGCCTTTGACCAGGCGAGAGGTCCATTCGCCGTCCTCGGTAAGCTTGAAGGCGGCGGTCGACGGCAGCAACAGATGTCCGAGGCCGATCTTCGCCAGATCGTGCAGCACCGAGAGACTGTCGGCTTCCATGCGGCATTGGAGAGTGTGGCCTTTGGCGGCAGCGAGCCGTTCGTAGCCGAGCCGCTCCCGATGCGGCAGGCCGGGCAGGAGCAGCGGTACGCTCGCAAGCTGCTTCACTGTACAGACCGATCCCCAGCCAAGGTCATGGGACCGGTGGCTGACGAGATGGATGCTCTCGCCCGCGATTCGTTGAACCGTCAGCGACGGGTCGCGGTCGGGAAATGCGATGATGGCGCAATCCAGCGCACCTTTGCGCAGGGCCTCCTGGATGTGCATCGTCATATCGGTGACGAAATGCAGTCGAACCTTCGGAAAGGCGCTCGTGTAGGTTTCCGCCAAAGCGGGGAAGACGAGTTCGCCAAGCGAAGGATTGGCGCCGATGCGCAGGATGCCGGACGGTTCGTTTCCGCGGTTGCGGATGTCGGCGCGGATGTCGTCGGCCTGGCGGATCAGGTCGCTCGCCCGGTGCCGTAGCCGCTCGCCGGTTTCGGTCAGCTTGACGCCGCGACCCGCCCGTTGGAGCAGGATGGCGCCCAACTCTTCCTCGAGCAGCCTTATCTGCCGGCTCACCGCGGATTGCGCGACCCGCAACGTGTGAGCGGCGAGGGTGATGTTCTCAACCTCGGCCACGGTCACGAAATAGCGCAGTTGCTGGAGATCCACAGGATTTCCCGTCCGTTTCGATCCATCTGATTATTAGATCGCAGAAATCTCAAAATGACAATTATACGATGGCGTGTTCGGTTCTATCGTGATGACAAGAACAGGTCAAAACGGCCGCCGGGGAGGGTAGGAGCGTGCTGCGCGTCAGCGTCGATATCGGGGGCACCTTCACCGACATGGTGGTCACCGCGCCGGACGGCACGGTGGAGATGTTCAAGTCGCCGTCGACCTACGGCGCGCTCTCCGACGGCGTACTCAACTGCCTGCGCAAGGCGGCCAAGGCGAGGGGCGTCGGCCTCGACGCGCTGCTTGCCGACGTGGAGACGATTATCCACGGCACTACGGCGACCACGAACGCGCTGCTGACGCGCTCCGGTGTCAAAACCGGCATGCTGACGACAAAAGGGTTCCGCGACATCATCGAGTTGCGGCGCGGCATGCGGGTCGGCATCTCGCCATACAATCTCAAGGTCAAGTTTCCAGAGCCGCTGGTGCCGCGCGCGCGTCGCATCGGCATCGACGAACGCATCGGGCCGACCGGCGAGATTATCGCGCCGCTCGACGAGCGGGAAGTCGAAGCGGCCGTCCGACGACTGGTCAAGGAGGATTGCGAAGCGATCGCAATCTGCTTCCTCTACGCCTATGTCGAGCCGCGGCATGAGCGGCGCGCCGCCGAGA
>DATEJC010000011.1:0-2217 GCA_035278345.1 Bradyrhizobium sp.
GCGGGTCGATCACGACGATACGGCAGTCGGGATTCCTTTCCTTCGCGGCGATCATCCGCTGGTACAGCACCGGATGACACCAGGCCGCGTTGGAGCCGACCAGCACCTGGAGATCGGCAAGCTCGAGGTCCTCGTAGCAGCCCGGCACGGTGTCGCTACCGAAGGCGCGCTTGTGGCCGGCCACGCTGGAGGCCATGCACAGCCGCGAATTGGTGTCGATATTGGCGGTGCCGACAAAGCCCTTCGCGAGCTTGTTGACCACATAATAGTCTTCGGTGAGCAGCTGCCCGGAAACGTAGAAGGCGACCGAATCCGGTCCGTGCTCGCGGATCGCCCTGGCAAAACCACCCGCGACGAGATCAAGCGCGGCATCCCAGGTCGTCTCCTGTCCGTCGACGACGGGCGCGAGCAGCCGCCCGTCAAGACCGACGGTGTCGGCCAGCGCAGAACCTTTCGAGCACAGACGACCGAAATTGGCGGGATGCGTGGGATCGCCCGTGACGCTGACGCCGCCCCTCTTGTCGACGTGGGCGATTACGCCACAGCCGACACCGCAATAGGGGCACGAGGTCTTGACCGGCATTTCCGCTCACTTGGGTCAGGCGGCCGCGCTCTGGCGGACCGACAGCCACACCATCCCGTTCTCCACTTTCGCCGGATGCGAGTGCGTGCAGCCCTCGTCCGGCGCCACCGCCCTGCCGCTGTCGAGCTCGATGATGAAATTATGCAGCGGACAGGTCACGCGCCTGTTGTGCACGATGCCTTGCGACAGCGGTCCCCCCTTATGCGGGCAACGGTCGTCGAGCGCGAACACCTCGTCATTCTCGGTGCGGAACACCGCGATGTTGCCGGTTGCCGTGCGCACCACGCGCGAGCCGAGGCGCGGGATGTCCTTCAGGGCGCCGATTTCGATCCAGTTGCTCATGCGGGCTCCATTTCGGCCAGTTCGGCCATCGGCTTGAACTCGTTGCTGTCGACGCCGAGGCGCGCGCGGGCCGCCCACGGATCGCTCTGCGCGAATTGCTGCGAATGGGCAAAGCGGTCAGACAGCTTCCTGCGATTGCTGCGGTCGTCGACGACAGCTTTGCGGATCTGTTCGAGGCCGACGCGGTCGCACCATTTGTACATGCGCTCGAGATACCAGCCCTGCTCGCGGTAGAGCTGGGTGAGCGCTGCGATCACCTCGATCGCCTCCTCCTCGGTCTCCACCTTGCACAGGAACTCGGTGCCCTTGATGTGCAGGCCCGCGGCGCCGGCGAAATGGATCTCGTAGCCGGAATCGACGCAGACCACGCCGACGTCCTTGCAGGTTGCTTCCGCGCAGTTGCGCGGGCAGCCCGAGACGGCAAGCTTCACCTTGGCCGGGGTCCATGAGCCCCACATCGCCTTCTCGATCTTGATGCCAAGCCCGGTGGAATCCTGGGTGCCGAAGCGGCACCATTCGGAACCGACGCAGGTCTTCACCGTGCGCAGCCCCTTGGCATAGGCATGGCCGGAGACGAGGCCGGCGTCGTTGAGATCGGCCCACACGGCCGGCAGGTCTTCCTTCTTGACGCCGAGCAGGTCGATGCGCTGGCCGCCGGTGACCTTGACCGTCGGGATATTGAACTTGTCGGCGACATCGGCGATGGCGCGCAGCTCGTTCGGCGTGGTGACGCCGCCCCACATGCGGGGCACCACGGAGTATGTGCCGTCCTTCTGGATGTTGGCGTGGACGCGCTCGTTGATGAAGCGCGACTGCTGGTCGTCGACATATTCGCCGGGCCAGGTCGCGAGCAGGTAATAATTCAGCGCCGGGCGACAGGAGTGACAGCCGTTCGGCGTCTTCCACTCCATGAACTTCATGACGTCGGGGATGGTCTTCAGCGAATTCTCGACGATGACGCGGCGGACGTCGTCATGGCTGTGGTCGGTGCACTTGCAGAGCGGCTTGACCTTCGGCGCGGCCGAGTAGTCGCCGCCCAAGGTGAACGCCAACACCTGCTCGACGAGCCCGGTGCAGGAGCCGCAGGAAGAGGACGCCTTGGTGTGAGCACGCACGTCGTCGAGCGTGAACAGCTTCTTCTCTGATATCGCCTTGACGATGGCGCCCTTGCAGACGCCGTTGCAGCCGCAGATTTCCGCTTCGTCGCTCATGGCGGCGACCGAGCTCTGGCCGCTGTGACCGCCATCGCCGAGATTGACGGCGCCGAACACCAGCCGCTCGCGCATCGCCGA
>DATEJC010000012.1:0-2709 GCA_035278345.1 Bradyrhizobium sp.
ACGTCCTTGCCTTCGAGGGCGTTGACCTCGTCCGGCTTCAGCGCTTCCAGCTTGCCGCGCGTGTCGGCCACCAGTTTTTGCAGGCCGGCATAGTCGACCGCCTCGCCCCTGCCGGGCGGATTGAACACGCCGCTCTTCAGCGCCTCCATCGCGCCGAAGGAATGATGCGCCACGCTCCGGATCTGGAAGCTGAACGGCGCCATGTCTTCGAACAGCCGGTGCTCGACCACCTCGCCGGGACCGACATTGCACTCCTTGCAATGGGCGAGGCCCTTTTCGAGAAAGCCCGACACCGCGCCGAGCGTCTGCAGATACGTCGGCACGCTCAAATCGTACAGCGAAACGGCCATGGTGAATCCTCCCCTGTGCCCGCGATCGGCGCGGGCTGTCCTGGTTGTGATGCGATCCGCCGCAATCGTATCCCAACAGGTCGCGGGATCAACCTGACTTCCGCCGTCGGCCCACTTGCCGAGCCGCGCCGCTTCCGCGATGCTGGCGGCCGGCCTCCTGCCTAACGAGAAGTCACATGAAGATGATCGTCCCCGAAAGGCACGAAGATCTGGCGCCGCGCGACAATACCGCGTTGCTCAGAGTTGCGATTGCGGGCCTCGGCGCCATCGGCCTGAAGATTGCGGAGGCGCTCGATCGCGGCATCCCCGGCTGCGCGCTTGCGGCGGTTTCCGCCAATGACCACGCCAAGGCCGCCGCTCGCCTCGCCCATCTCGCGCATCCCCCGCCGGTCGTCGTCCTCGATGCGCTGGAGCCGCTGGCTGACCTCGTGATCGAATGCGCGCCGGCGAATTTGCTGCCGGCCATTGCCGAGCCGTTCCTGCGCGCCGGCAAGACCGCGCTCGTGCTCAGCGTCGGCGCCATTCTCGTCAACGAATATCTGATCGATCTTGCCCGAAAGCATGGCGGCCAGATCGTCGTGCCCACCGGCGCGCTGCTCGGCCTCGATGCCGTGGCTGCCGCGGCGGAAGGCGAAATCCATTCCGTGCGCATGGTGACGCGCAAGCCGGTGCGCGGGCTTGCCGGCGCGCCTTATCTTGCCGAGCACAACATTCGCATCGAGGACATCACCAAGCCGCTGCGCATCTTCGAGGGATCGCCGCGCGAGGCCGCGGTCGGCTTTCCCGCCAATCTCAATGTCGCGGTGGCGCTGTCGCTGGCTGGCATCGGGCCGGACAAGACCACGCTGGAGATTTGGGCCGACCCTGCGCTGGAGCGCAATGTGCATCGGATCGAGGTGGTCGCCGATTCCGCGAGCTTCTCGATGCAGATCGAAAACGTGCCATCGGAAAATCCCCGCACCGGGCGCATCACCGCGCTATCGGTGATCTCCTATTTGCGCAAGCTCGGCGCGCCGCTGCGGGTGGGTTCCTGACGTCCGATCACGCCGGCGTGGCGGCACCCGCGAGAAATTCCTGGTGCCGGCCGGGAGCGGCCTCGAACAATGCCTTGGTGTAGGCGTGCTGGGGCGCCGCAAAGACGTCCGAGGTCGTGCCCTGCTCGACGATGACGCCGCGCTGCATCACCGCAATGCGGTCGCAGACTTGCGCCGCGACCCGCAAATCGTGGGTGATGAAGAGCACCGCGAGATTGAACCGACGGCGTACCTCGTCGAGCAGCTTTAGCACCTGCGCCTGCACCGACACGTCAAGCGCCGAGACCGGCTCGTCGCCGATCAGAAGCTCCGGCTCCATGGCCAGCGCCCGCGCGATGCAGATGCGCTGGCGCTGCCCGCCGGAGAACTGGTGCGGGTAGCGGTCGATCGCGTCCGGCGACAGATGCACGATCGCCATCAGGTCGCGCGCGCGCTGCAGCGCTTCCTGGCGCGACAGGCCGAAATTCATCGGCCCCTCGATGATGGCTTCGCCGACCGTGCGGCGCGGATTGAGCGAGCGGTACGGATCCTGGAAGATGAACTGCATCCGCCGGCGCATCGGGCGGAATTTTGTTTCATTCATGGCCGCTATTTCGGTGTTGTCGATCCGCACCGCACCACTGGTCGGGTCGACCAGCCGCGCGATGCAGCGCGCCACCGTCGACTTGCCGGAGCCGGATTCACCGACAATGCCGAGCGTCTCGCCGCGCCGCACTTCAAGCGACACATCGTTGACCGCCTTGACGATGCGCGCCTTCGGATTGAGCCACGATCGCTTGCCAAAGGTCTTGAACAGTTTTTCGGTCTGCAGCACCACCGGCCCGCTCACGGGAACGCGCGGCGGCGGCGTCATGCTCGGCACCGACGCCAGCAGCATCCGCGTATATTCCTCGCGGGGATTGCGCAGCACTTCTTCGGTCGCGCCCTGCTCCACGATGCGGCCGAGTTGCATCACCACGACGCGGTCGGCGATCTCCGAGACGACGCCGAAATCATGGGTGATGAACAGCACACCGGTCTTCTTGCGCGCCTGCATTTCCCGCACGAGCTTCAGGATCTGTGCCTGCGTCGTCACATCGAGCGCCGTGGTCGGCTCGTCCGCAATCAGCAGCGCGGGATCGAGCACCAGCGCCGCGGCGATCATGATGCGCTGGCGCTGGCCGCCGGAGAGCTGATGCGGATAGGCGTCGATCATCTGCTCGGGATCGGGCAGATGCACCGCGCGCATGATGTCGAGCACGCGCTTGCGGCGCTCCTTCGGATCGAGGTCGGTGTGAACTTCCAGCACCTCGCCGATCTGGTCACCGACCCGCTCCACCGGGTTG
>DATEJC010000013.1:0-3123 GCA_035278345.1 Bradyrhizobium sp.
GCAGATCAAGATGGCGCAGGGCGCCAAGCCCGGCGAAGGCGGCCAGTTGCCCGGCCACAAGGTCGACGCGACGATCGCGCGCGTGCGTCATTCGACGCCCGGCGTCGGCCTGATCTCGCCGCCGCCGCATCACGACATCTATTCGATCGAAGACCTCGCGCAGCTGATCTACGACCTCAAGAACGTCAATCCCGACGGCCAGGTCTCGGTGAAGCTGGTCTCGGAAGTCGGCGTCGGCACGGTCGCCGCAGGCGTTGCCAAGGCGCGCGCCGACCATGTAACCATCGCAGGCTTCGAGGGCGGCACCGGCGCCTCCCCCCTCACCTCCATCAAGCATGCCGGCTCGCCCTGGGAGATTGGCCTGGCCGAAACGCACCAGACCCTGGTGCGCGAGCGGCTGCGCAGCCGCATCTCGGTGCAGGTCGACGGCGGCTTCCGCACCGGCCGTGACGTCGTGGTCGGCGCGCTGCTCGGCGCCGACGAGTTCGGCTTTGCCACTGCGCCCTTGATCGCCGCCGGCTGCATCATGATGCGCAAGTGCCATCTCAACACCTGCCCGGTTGGTGTAGCCACGCAGGACCCGGTGCTGCGCAAGCGCTTCACCGGCCAGCCCGAGCACGTGATCAACTACTTCTTCTTCGTCGCCGAGGAAGTGCGCGAGATCATGGCGCAGCTCGGCTTCAAGAAGTTCAACGACATGGTCGGCCAGACCCAGATGCTCGACCAGACGAGCCTCGTGGCGCACTGGAAGGCCAAGGGCCTCGACTTCTCCAAGCTGTTCGTGCGGCAGAAGGAGGAGAAGGGTCAGAAGATCTATCACTCCGAGCCCCAGAACCATCATCTGGAGGCCGTGCTCGACCGCCGGCTGATCGACAATGCGAAGTCTGCGCTCGATCGCGGCGCGCCGGTCAGGATCGAGGAAGAGATCAACAACACCGACCGCAGCACGGGCGCGATGCTGTCCGGGGCAGTAGCAAAGATCTACGGCCATGCCGGCCTGCCGCTCGACACCATCCATGTCAGCTTCACGGGCACCGCGGGCCAGGCGTTCGGCGCGTGGCTGGCGCAGGGTGTCACCTTCGAGCTCGAAGGCGAAGGCAACGACTATGTAGGCAAGGGCCTCTCGGGCGGCCGCCTCATCGTCAAGCCGCCGCGCAACGGCGGCATCGTGCCCGAAGAGAGCATCATCGTCGGCAATACCGTGATGTACGGCGCCATCGAGGGCGAGTGCTACTTCCGCGGCATCGCCGGCGAGCGCTTTGCCGTGCGCAACTCCGGAGCCGTCGCTGTCGTCGAGGGCGCGGGCGATCATTGCTGCGAATACATGACCGGCGGCATCGTGGTGGTGCTCGGCAAGACCGGGCGCAACTTCGCGGCCGGCATGTCCGGCGGCATCGCCTATGTGCTGGACGAGGCCGGCGACTTCGAGAAGCTGTGCAATCTCTCGATGGTCGAGCTCGAGCCGGTGCTGTCGGAAGAGATGATCAACGCGGGCACCTACAACCACTCGGGCGATCTCGAATCGCACGGTCGGGTCGACGTGTTCGCCAATCTGCTCGAGTCGGATGTCGAGCGGCTGCATGTTCTGATCACCCGTCACGCCAAGCTGACGGGCTCGAAACGCGCCGCCGAGATCCTCGCGAACTGGAAGGCGTGGCTGCCTAAATTCCGCAAGGTGATGCCGGTCGAATACCGCCGCGCCCTGCGCGAAATGAAGGCGAAAGCCGACACCGAGCCCAAGATCGCGATCGGGGCTTAACTGAATCTCCTCATGGTGAGGAGGCGCGATAGCGCCGTCTCGAACCTTGAGGCCACGGAACGGGCCTTCATTCTTCGAGACGCGCCGCGTGCGGCGCTCCTCAGGATGAGGGTCCAAAAGTAGAAACCACGTCTCGATTTGGATGCGTCCCGACGGCGCATCTCGGGACATGACCGCAAGGGCGTCAGGGTTAAATGGGCAAGATCACTGGTTTCCTCGAGATCGATCGGAACGAGCGCAAGTACACACCGGTCGCCGAGCGTCTGAAGCACTACAAGGAGTTCGTGATCCCGCTGTCCGAGAAGGACACGCGCGATCAGGCCGCGCGTTGCATGAATTGCGGCATTCCCTATTGCCACGGCACCGGCTCGGTGGCGCCGGGCACGCCGGGCTGCCCGGTCAACAACCAGATCCCCGACTTCAACGACCTCGTCTATCAGGGCAACTGGGAAGAAGCCTCGCGCAACCTGCACTCCACCAACAATTTTCCGGAGTTCACCGGCCGCATCTGCCCTGCGCCGTGCGAAGCATCCTGCACGCTCAACATCGACGAGAACCCCGTCACCATCAAGACGATCGAATGCGCCATCGTCGACCGCGCCTGGGAGAATGGCTGGCTGAAGCCGGAAGTCGCCACTGAAAAGACCGGCAAGAAGGTCGCGGTGATCGGCTCGGGCCCGGCGGGCCTCGCTTGCGCGCAGCAGCTCGCGCGCGCCGGTCATGACGTGCATGTCTATGAGAAGCACGCGAAGGCCGGCGGCCTGCTGCGCTACGGCATTCCCGACTTCAAGATGGAAAAGCACATCATCGACCGCCGCGTCGCCCAGATGGAAGCCGAGGGTGTCACGTTCCATTACGGCGCCCTCGTCGGCGCCAATGGCAGCATCGATCCGAAGAAGCTGGTCGAGCAATATGACGCGGTCGCGCTGACCGGTGGGGCGGAGGCCGGTCGTGATCTTGCGATCCCGGGCCGCGATCTCGCCGGCATTCATTACGCCATGGATTTCCTGCCGCAGCAGAACCGCCGCATCGGCAATGAATCTTTGAACGGCGTCGCCGACATCCTCGCCGGCGGCAAGCATGTCGTCGTCATCGGCGGCGGCGATACCGGCTCCGACTGCATCGGCACCTCGTTCCGGCAGGGCGCGAAGTCCGTCACGCAGCTGGAAATCATGCCGGCCCCTCCCGAGCAGGAGAACAAGGCGCTGACCTGGCCGAACTGGCCCTTGAAGATGCGCACCTCCTCGAGCCAGGCCGAAGGCGCGGCCCGCGAATTCGCCGTGCTGACGACCAAGTTCGAAGGCAAGGACGGCAAGGTCACCAAGCTGCATTGCGTCAAGGTCGACGACAAGTTCAAGCCGCTG
>DATEJC010000014.1:0-21367 GCA_035278345.1 Bradyrhizobium sp.
ATGCCGCGCTATGCGACCTTCTGCAGCGTCGTGCGCCAATGCGCCACCGCAAAGCAGCTGGAGCGCGCGGTGTCGGACATCGTGGCGACGTATCAGTAGCGCGCCGAAATCAGGTCGAGCGGCGGGAGGCGCTTGCCGCACAGACGCGCTCATCGAATCCTCGGAACGACAATTTGAGTCGGAAAGACCGTCGCCGCGGAGGTGCCGTGCCTGGCCCCTCACCCGGATCTCATCTGACGATGCGATCCGACCTCTCCCCGCAAAAGCGCGGGGAGAGGTGAAGCGAAGAACTCAGCTCGCAAAGGGATTCCCGGCGCGGACCGAGCAGGACACGCCGGAGACCTGCGCGGGTCCGGTTTGCGTGTAAGTCATGCCGTTCAACCCCTTGTAGACGATCGGCTTGCCCTTCTCGGCGCCCATGATCACCTGCGCCGTGCAACTCGAGAAGGAAGGATCGAAGTTGACGGTCAGCTGGCTCGCTCCGCTTGGAAAGGGCAAGACACCAACGATGCTATTGCCCGATATCCGCATGTTACTCTCCCCCGGGCCCCGTTCGGTGGTCTGGCTTTTCTTGCCGACGCGGCGGTCGGCTCTGGCGAACACGCGGCCCTGGCTTGAGACGTAGATCGTTCGCGTGACGGCGCGCGGGTTGGCCTGGGCCGATCCGTCTGAACCGCGTGCGGGTATCGTGATCGAGAAAGAAATCGTGACCGACTTGTTCAGCAACTGCTGCGGGGCAGCATGAGCCGTCCCACCCATGAGCGTGGCCGCGGTCAGCAGCGCCAGTCCGCGGATTTTCGTTCCAGCCATCCTAGTCCTCCATGCCGTTCCCGGCTAACCTGTCAGTGCGGAAGAGCACAGACCATCGTGCATCCCTTGCCGTCAAACTAGCCGTTCGCGATTTTGTATCACCAGCCATATTTGCGAGCCAATCATGAGTAGGCCCACTATGCGCATGAGCCGACGCCTTGCCCTGCTGTTCGGGAGCGCTTTGACGCTCGGCATGGCCTGCCCCGTGCAAGCCGCCGACTCGGTCTGTCTCTACCGAAGCAGGTCCTACAGCGAAGGCGCTTTCATCTGCGTCCAAAAGTCGCTGATGCAAACCTGCACATTGGAGGGCAGCCGCGCCGTCTGGCGGATCGTCCCCGACAAGGAGATCGGCGACCGTTGCGTGGCGCCAACTCCCTCGGTCGAAGCCCAACGGCGAAGCGTCCGCCGCACCCGCGTCGCGCGGCAAGCCGTCGCGCCGATACAATCGAATTCAGCCAAATGCTTCGTCTTCAACGGCAAACGCTATTGCGAGTGACGACGGCCGCCACTCCTATTCGCAATAGGTCCTTCCGTTGAAGGAGAAACACTTTCCGCCGCCGCGAGGCGCGGCCGGGGCGGCGCGCGGTGCGGCCGGGGTCTCATGCGTCGCCGTCTTGGGCTTCGGCGCGGGCTCGGGCCGCTTCTCGCAGGCGCCGCTGGAATTGAGGACGTAGCCGGCGTTGCAGCCGATTTGAACGCAACGATCGCCTTCGGCCTTCTGTCCCTTGGCGCAGACCAGCGGACAGACCCGGTCCGTCCGGCTGCGGACGCCATCCAGCGCATCGAGGCTTGCAAGCTT
The DNA here is from genome assembly GCA_035278345.1 of Bradyrhizobium sp. Lineage (GTDB taxonomy): Bacteria > Pseudomonadota > Alphaproteobacteria > Rhizobiales > Xanthobacteraceae > Bradyrhizobium. The sequence goes on from DATEJC010000014.1 coordinate 1,610, forward strand.
GATGTCGAATTTGGTCTGCGCGTTCTTGTTGAACAGGTCCAAGGCCTTGCGCGAGGCGTCGTTCCAGTTGCCGTCGGAATTGCCGGGATCGCAGCCGACGCGCTTGAGATGCGCCTGCAGCAGGCGCGCGATGTCGCCGGGATCCATCGCCGGCGCGGCAGCCGGCGCGGCTGGCGTCACCGGCTTGTCCGGGGTCAGCGCCGCCACTTTCGCAGGCTGCTCCTTGCCTTCGCGCTTGGCCTGATCGACCTGGGCCTGCGCCTCGGCCATCGCCTGGCGCCTTGCTTCCTCGACCTGTAGCCGCGCAACTTCCGCCTGCTTCTGCGCCTTCTCGAGCTCGCGCCTGGAGTCGTCGAGTTCCTTCTTGGCCTGCTCGGCGATCTGCTGGCGGGCTTCCTCGAGATCCCGTTTGGCCTGCTCGGACAGCTTCTGCTTTGCTTCCGCGGTCTGGCGCGCGCTCTGCTCTTCCAGCTGCTTGCGGAAATCCGCGGCCTTTTGCGCCGCCTGCTCCTCGGCCTGGCGCCGTGCGTCATCGGCCTTGGCGCGGCCCTGCTCCGCGGCGGTCAGCTTGGCCTTCTGTCCGCGGGCAAGATCGGCAAAGAAGCCGTTCGGATGCTTTGCGAGGAAAACGTCCCACGCCTCCTTGGTGCCGACTTGCGCGGCGAGTTCGTAATGAATGCGCGCCTCGGCGTCGGGATCGACAGGCTTGACCACGGCCGGCACCAGCGCGGTGGTGTTGCCGCCGAGCGATCCATACACAAACGGCTCCTGGCGGTTGCCGGTCGCCTTCAGCACGTCATCACGAACGCGGCCGAACGCGAGGCGCAAATCAAGCCCGGGCTCGGCGATGTGCTTGAGCAAAGCAATCGCGAACGGGCTGTTCTGGCCGTCGCCGTCGGCGGCCACCGCGCCGGCCTTGGCGGCGTAGGCAATCAGCGTGTCCGACATCGTGGGCTCGACCTTGGCAAGGCCGCGCCCGATGGCACGGCTTGCGACCGTGCGCTTCATGGTCCTGGCGAAAGGGTTGTCGCGGCAGGCATCGAGGATCACGAGCTTCAGCCGCTTGGCCGGATCGAGCGCCTTCAGCACGCGATCGAGCGAAATCGTCTCGTCCTCGACGTCGAAATCGCTGACCAGCTTGGCATCGGCGGGCACCAGGTAGTTGATGCCGTCGACCTCGATGCCATGGCCGGCGTAGTACACCACGGAGATATCGGCGTCCCGCGAGGTTTCGGAAAATTCCCGGATGGTGCGCCGGAGTTCGGCGACGCCGAGGTCGCGCTTGTTTACGACGACGTCGAAGCCGGCTTTCTTGAACAAGGCCGTCATGGCCTCGGCGTCACGCGCCGGATTCGGCAGCTGCGGCGCCTGCTGATAGGCGGATATGCCGATAACAAGAGCGACGCGTTTCTCCGCCAATGCCGGATCGGCGGAGAGACAAAGCAAAAAACCCAAAACGATCAAAAATGCGGATCGCATGGCAAGCCCCGGAAAACCAAGCCCAAATCATATCAATGCCGGGAAATGCGGACAACGCGCCCACGGTCCCCTCACATCAGACTTTCGAACGCACCGACAAGCTCGGCCGCCATCCGCGGCACGCTAGCCGGCGAATGCATTGCCGTTCCGGATCGAGCAGCTCACCGAAGAAGTGGTGGCGCCCGTGATCTCGTACATGATGCCGTTTGGTCCCTTGCGGCGGATCACCCCGCCCGAGCCGCCCTCGATCACGCTGGCCGTGCAGCTCGAAAAGCCGGGATCGAACGTCACCGTGATCTGACGCGCACCGGTTCCGTAAGGAAGGACACCGACCAGACGGCTGCCCTGGAAGCTGAAGCTGCCGCCGCCCTCGCCCGGGGCAAAGTCGCCGCCGCGGCTGTTGCCGCGGCTATTGGCTGCCCGGTGCCGCATGAACAGGCGACCGGCGCTGCTCACATAGATGATGCGCGAGACCTGGGTATTGAAACTGTGCACCTGTCCCTCGGGCGACTTGCCCTGGCCTGTCGCCGTGAAGGAAACGGTGATGGTGTGATCCAGCAATTGCGGCGGCGCGGCAAGGGCAGGCGCCGCGAGCAGCATGCAGGATAAGGCGATCGGCAATGCAATCGATTTCATGGGAAACTATCCCCTAAGCAAGATCCTTCGATCTTATCGGCGTACATGACCCTCTCCAAGATCGGCCCTTCCGAATCCGGGGCTTGCCTGCCATAAGCGTTAACTCGCCAACCCCGGGTTCCATGTCCGCCTCCGCCCCGTCCGCCCTGTCCCTGCTCAATTCCGTCTTCGGCCTGACAGCCTATCGCGGCGCGCAGGAAGAAATTGTGCGGCACGTCACAGAGGGCGGCAATTGCCTGGTGCTGATGCCGACGGGCGGCGGCAAATCCTTGTGCTACCAGCTGCCGTCGCTGCTGCGCGAGGGTTGCGGCATCGTGGTCTCGCCGCTGATCGCGCTGATGCGCGACCAGGTCGCGGGACTGGCCGAGGCCGGCGTCAATGCGGCGGTGCTGAACTCGACGCTGTCGCCGCAGGAGGCCAATGAGGTCGAGCGGCGGCTGATCGCCGGCGATCTCGATCTGCTTTATGTCGCACCGGAGCGGCTGTTGATGCCGCGCTGCCTCTCGCTGCTGGAGCAGGCGAAGGTTGCGCTGTTCGCGATCGATGAAGCGCATTGCGTCTCGCAATGGGGCCACGACTTCCGTCCCGAGTATATCGGGCTCTCCGTGCTTGCCGAACGGTTTCCCGATGTGCCGCGCATCGCGCTGACCGCGACCGCCGACGAGCTGACGCGCAAGGAGATCGCCGAGCGGCTGTCGCTATCGGATGCACCATGCTTCGTCGCGAGCTTCGACCGGCCGAACATCCGCTACGAGATCGTCGACAAGCAGAACTCGCTCAACCAGCTGAAAGCGTTCATCGCCGAGCGGCATGCGGGCGAGGCTGGCATCGTCTATTGCCTGTCACGCGCCAAGGTCGAGGATGTTGCCGCCTCCTTGCGCGAGGCCGGCATTCCGGCCCTGCCCTATCACGCCGGTCTCGACGGCGAGATTCGCGCCCGGCATCAGGACCGCTTCATCAACGAGGACGGCGTCGTCATTGTCGCTACCATCGCCTTCGGCATGGGCATCGACAAGCCGGATGTGCGCTTTGTCGCCCATCTCGACCTGCCCAAGAGCATCGAGGCCTATTACCAGGAGACCGGCCGCGCGGGGCGCGACGGCAAGCCGTCCAGCGCGTGGATGGCCTACGGCCTATCCGACATCGTGCAGCAGCGCCGCATGATCGATGAATCCACCGGCTCCGAAGCTTTCAAGCGCGTCTCGATCGGCAAGCTGGATGCGCTGGTGGCGCTGGCGGAGACCGCGCATTGCCGGCGCCGCCGCCTGCTGGCCTATTTCGGCGAGGAGTTGCACGAGCAAGGTTGCGGCAATTGCGACAATTGCATCACGCCGCCGAAGGTGACCGACGGCAAGGTCGTCGCGCAGAAGATGCTGAGCTGCGTCTATCGCACCGGGCAGCGCTTTGGCGCGATGCACCTGATCGATGTGCTGGTCGGCCGCCTGACCGACAAGGTGACGCAGTTCGGCCACGACAAGCTCTCGGTGTTCGGCATCGGCCGAGAGCTCAATGAAAAACAATGGCGCGCCGCGCTGCGCCAGCTCGTCGCGATGGGCCATCTGCGCGCCGACAGCGAGGCCTTTGGTGCGCTGAAATTGACGGAGTCATCGCGCGGCGTGCTGCGCGGCGAGACCGAAGTGTGGCTGCGCGAGCAGGCGGCCACGACGCGCAACCGCGCGATCCGCAGCAATTCACGGCGCGGGCAACTCGCCGCCCAGCCCAATGGCGGGGCCAAGAGCGATCCGGCGCTGCATGCGGCGCTGAAAGCGTGGCGCTCGGAGATCGCGCGCCAGCGCGGCGTTCCGGCCTATGTGGTACTGCACGATTCCACCATCGACGGCATTGCATCGACGAAGCCGGCAACGCTCACGGCGCTACGCGGCATCGCCGGGATCGGCGACAAGAAGCTCGAGCATTACGGGGAAGAGCTGATCGCGCTGGTGCGGGCGACGGGTGCGTAGGACCTTCTCACCTCGCCCCGCTTGCGGGGAGAGGTCGGAACGCATCGAGAGATGCGTTCCGGGTGAGGGGAACCTCCGCGAGTTCAACTGCTACGGTGATTACCGAAGCAGCCCCTCACCCCTGCCCTCTCCCCGCAAGAGCGGGGAGAGGGAGGAGACTGCGAACGAGCCTCGCGTCGTTCACTTGAACGGAATCGCGTACATCATGCCGCCCTTGCTCCAGAGGCCGTTGAGGCCGCGATCGAGCTTCAAGGGGCTGGCCTTGCCGACGTTGCGCTCGAATATCTCGCCATAGTTGCCGCCGGCCTTGATGACCTGCAGCATCCATTTGTTGTCGAGGTTGAGCCGCGAGCCGAGATCGCCGGAGGCACCCAGCAGACGCTGCACCGCGGGGATTTGCGACTTCGCCATTTCGTCGGCATTGGCTTGCGTCACGCCAAGTTCCTCGGCCTCGATCAGGCCGTAGTGCAGCCAGGTGACGATGTCGCTCCAGACTTCATCGCCATTGCGGGTGAAGGGGCCGAGCGGCTCCTTGCTGATGGTCTGCGGCAGCACGATATAGTCGGCGGCGTTGGGCGCAGCGGTCGCCACCGCGCCGGCGAGCGCAGAAGCATCCTGCGTCATGGCATCGCAACGGCCGCCGAAGAAGGTCTGGTACATGGTGTCGATGCGGTCGAACACCAGGGGCTTCCAGTCGATGCCGTTGGCGCGGCCGTAATCGCCGAGCGTCACTTCATGCGTGGTGCCCTGCGCGACGCAGACGGTGGCGCCCTTCAGATCCTTCAGATCCTTCACGCCGAGCTCTTTCTTCACGACAAAACCCTGGCCGTCGTAGAAATTGACCGGGCCCTGCCGCAGGCCGAGCGTGACACCGCGCAGATAAGTCTGTGTCGAGTTGCGATAGAGCACGTCGATTTCGCCGGACTGCAGCGCCGTGAAACGGTTCTGCGCGGTCAGCGCGACGTAGCGCACCTTCGTGGGATCGCCGAGCACGGCAGCCGCAAGCCCGCGGCAATAATCGACGTCGAGGCCCTTGTAATTGCCTTGCGAGTCCGGCGCCGAGAAACCGGCAAAGCCGGCGCTGACGCCGCAGACCAGCGTGCCACGTTGCTTGACGGTATCAAGCGTTCCGGCCGTGGCGGCCGACAGCATTGCTGCGAGCATTCCGCCCGCCAGAAAAACCTTCTTCATGTTACTCCTCCCTCCTCAATGACCAATGCTTTTCAACGCTTCGTCGACGGCCTGGCCGAGCCGGTCGACGATCATATCGACTTCGCCTTCGCTGACGATAAAGGGCGGCGCCAGCAGCACGTGGTCGCCGAGGCGGCCGTCCACCGTGCCGCCCATCGGATAGCAGCCGAGGCCGCGCGCAAAGGCTTCGGCCTTGATGCGCGCATTGAGCTTCAGCGATGGATCGAACGGCGTCCGCGTCGCGCGGTCGGCAACCAGCTCGATCGCCTGGAACAGGCCGCGGCCCCTGATATCCCCGACATGGCGGTGATTGCCGAAGCGCTCGATCAAGCGGCGCTCGAGCAGCGCGCCGCGCTGCTTCACACGGTCGAGCAGGTTTTCCTCGCTGACGATCTTCTGCACTTCCAGCGCGGCGGCGCAGGCCATGGGATGGCCCAGATAAGTATGGCCGTGCTGGAACGCGCCGGAGCCGTTACGAATGGTGTCGACGACACGTGCATTCGCCAGCATCGCGCCGATCGGCTGATAGCCGCCGCCGAGACCCTTCGCGATGGCCTGGATGTCGGGCGACACGCCCTCCTGCTCCCAGGCGTGCAGCGTGCCGGTGCGGCCCATGCCGCACATCACCTCGTCAAAGATCAGCAACGCGCCATGACGGTCGCAGATTTCGCGCACGGCGCGGAAATAACCTTCAGGCGCGGTGGCGCAGCCGGCGGTGGCGCCGACCACCGGCTCGGCGATGAAGGCCGCAACGGTGTCGGGACCGAGGCGCTGGAATTCGGCTTCAAGCTCCGCGGCAAGCCGCGCGGTGAAATCGGCTTCCGTCTCGTCGTCGCGCTTCTCGTGATAGGCAAAGGCCGGCGTGACGTGGCTGAAGGCGTCCGACAACAACGGCGCATAGGGCTCGCGGCGCCAGGCATTGCCGCCGGCGGCGAGCGCACCGAGCGTGTTGCCGTGATAGCTCTGGCGGCGCGCGATGAAATGCGTGCGCTGCTTCTGCCCGCACTCCACGAAATATTGCCGCGCGATCTTGATCGAGGCTTCGACCGCCTCCGATCCGCCGCTGAGGTAATAGACGTAAGCAAGCCCCCCGGGCTCGTGGCCGACCAGCCGCTCCGCCAGCTCTTCCGCAGGACCTGACGTGAAGAAGCCGGTATGGGCATAGGCGAGTTTATCCGCCTGCCGCTTCATCGCCTCGATCACGCGCGGGTGCTGATGGCCGAGGCAGGAGACGGCGGCGCCACCGGAAGCATCCAGCACGCGGTGGCCGCCCTCGGCGACCAGCCAGACGCCCTCGCCGCTCACCGCCGTCGGCGGCGTGGCGCGCAGGCTGCGATGCATCACTCGGGTGCTGGGGGTGCTCATGACGGTCAACCCTTCTCGGTTACGTATTGGGAGGTATCGGCAAGCCGTTCTTCGGTCTCTTCCAGCCGCCGCTTTGCATTCGCGCCGCCGAGCATGAAGGTGGCAGCGGCAAGTGACTGCGCGATGGCAATGGCACCGGTGAGACTCGGGAAGAAGCCGGGCGAGCTTGCTGCTTCGAACTGCAAGAGATGATCGGCGCCTTCCGCCATGGGCGCCGAAACCTTGTCGGCGATGGCGACCAGCGTGGCGCGGGACGCGTGAGCCGCGCGCGCCGAGAGCACGCTGGCGGTGGAATATGGCGCAAAGCCGATCACCACCACCGCATCGCCCGTACGGAATGCACCGAGGTCGAGGTCCTCCGGACCGGAACCGCCGACGAGTTGCACGGTGTCGGGACGGAACATGCGAAGCTGGTAATTGAGCAGCTCGGCGACACTGCGGCAGCTGCGGAAGCCGGCAATCCAGATGCGCCTGGCATTGTGCAGCGCCTTGGCCGCGCCCGCGACCGCGCTCGGCGATATGCGCGGAAGCCCGGCTGCCTCGGCATCGAGCTTGTCCGATATCAGCGACATCTCGGGATTGGGGCCGGCGCGGCGGCCCTTGGCGCGGACGGAGAAGGGCGAGGCCTGCTCGGGCCGGCGCGCTTCGGTGAGCGCGGCGCGCAATTCATCCCAGCCGGAATAGCCGATGGCTTTGGCCAGCCGCGTGAAGGCGGCGGGATCGGCGCCGGCCACCGAGGCCAGTTCGCGCATCGAGCGCGTGGTGGCGTCGTAATCATTGGCGGCGACGAAGCGGCCGACCTGCTGCAGCCGCGAAGGCAGCGACGGCAGCGCGCTACACAGTTCAGTCAGGGGAGACGGCCTGGCGCTCATGAAACATTTGTTTCACATATTGCACTCGATTGCAACATATGAAATACTCTCCGCCAGCGTTGCCGACCGCCGCCGACATTCTGAAGGGGATGCTTGCGCCGTGACGACAGAAAAGTCAGCTCTCCCACCGTCCCGGCGGATGCGAATCTCGCTGACGGACAAGCAGTTTTCCGGCCTGCTCTGGCAGATCCTGGTGGTGGCGATCGTGGTCGCCATCATTGCCTGGCTGTGGTCGAACACGGTGCATAACCTCTCGGTGCGCCGCATCTCCACGGGCTTTGCCTTCCTCGGCCGCGAAGCCGGCATGCCGATCGCCGACTCCTGGCTGCCCTACAGTCCCAAGGACACATACTTACGCGCCTTCCTCGTCGGCATCACCAACACGCTGCGCGTCGCCGTGATCGGCATTGTACTGGCGACCGTGCTCGGCACTCTCGTCGGCATTTCGCGCCTTTCCGCCAACTGGCTGCTGTCGCGGCTTGCCGCCGTCTATGTCGAGGCGCTGCGCGACATCCCGCTGCTGCTGCAATTGTTGTTCTGGTACGTGCTGATGCAGGGCTTGCCTGCAGCGCGCCAGGCATGGAGGCCGGTCGAGGGCGTCTTTCTCTCCAACCGCGGCCTGGTGCTGCCGGCGATTCCGCTGGAGAGCGCGAATTTATGGGGGCTGCTGGTCGCCGCGATCGGGCTTGTCGTGACCTACTTCATCCGCAAGCGGCTGGTCGCGCAACAGATGCTGGACGGCAAACCGCGGCACCTCTGGCCCTATGTCGTGATCCTCGTGATCGCGATACCTGCAGCGGTGTCCTTCATGCTCGGTGCGCGCTGGAACATCGAGCTGCCCGAACTGCGCGGCTTCAACTTCGTCGGCGGACTGACGCTGGCGCCGGAATATTTTGCGCTGCTGATTGCACTCGTGACCTATACCTCGGCCTTCATCGCGGAGATCGTGCGCAGCGGCATCCAGTCGGTGCCGAAGGGACAGTGGGACGCCGCCAAGGCGCTCGGGCTGCGCCGCAGCTTCGTGTTGAAGAAAATCGTGCTGCCGCAGGCGCTGCGCGTCATCATCCCGCCGATGACGAGCCAGTATCTGAACCTGACGAAAAACTCCTCGCTCGCGGTCGCGGTCGGCTATCAGGACATCGTCTCCATCGCCAACACCACGCTGAACCAGACCGGCCAGGCGATCGAGGCGATCGCGCTGATCATGCTGGTGTTCCTCACCATCAGCCTCGGCATCTCCTTCTTCATGAACTGGTACAATGCGCGCATCGCGCTGGTGGAGCGCTGAGCCATGAGCGTGATGACTGACATTCCGGACGGCCCCCTGCCCTCGGCGCCGCCGCGCGTGCAGCGGACGCTTGCGAGCCATGTCATCGGCTGGCTGCGCGCCAATCTGTTCGCCACCATCCCTTCCACCATCATCACGCTGTTGCTGCTGCTCGTGCTCGGCAAAGGGTTGGTGAGTCTGGTGCAATGGGGCTGGCTCAACGCGGTCTGGAGCGTGCCCGACGCCAGCAACACCGCGGCCTGCCGCGCGGTGCGCGGGCTTGGCGCCTGCTGGGCCGTCATTCCGGAAAAACTCCGCTTCATCCTGTTCGGAACCTACCCGTTCCAGGAGCAGTGGCGGCCGGCCGCGGCAGTGCTGATCTTCATCGCGCTGTTCGTGGTGTCGACGCGGCGCTGGGCCTGGCGCAAGGAGCTGGCGCTGATCTGGGCCGGCGCGTTGGCGCTGATCGGCCTTCTGATGTGGGGCGGCGTTCCCGGCCTTCCCTTCGTGTCGCAGGACCGCTGGGGCGGCTTGCCGGTGACGCTGATCCTCGCCACTTTCGGCCTCGCCTTTGGATTTCCGTTGGGGATTCTCGTCGCGCTCGGCCGCCGCTCAAAGCTGCCGGCGATCCATTCGCTCTGCGTGCTTTATGTCGAACTGATCCGCGGCGTGCCGTTGATCAGCCTGCTCTTCATGGCCAGCGTCATGTTCCCGCTGTTCATGCCTGACGGAGTCAACATCGACAAATTGCTACGCGCGCAGATCGCCTTTATTCTGTTCGCCGGCGCTTACCTTGCGGAAGTCATTCGCGGCGGCCTGCAGGCGGTGCCGAGAGGCCAGCATGACGCTGCGGACGCGCTCGGCCTGTCCTACTGGAAGAAGCAGGGCCTGATCATCCTGCCGCAGGCGATCCGCCACGTCATCCCGCCGCTGGTGAACACGTTTATCGCCTTCTTCAAGGACACCAGCCTCGTCTTGATCATCGGCATTTTCGACCTGCTGACGACGGCGAAGACCGCGATCATCGATCCGGCCTGGCAGTCCTTCAGCGTCGAGGTCTACATCTTCGTGGCGCTGATCTATTTCGGCTTCTGCTTTGCGATGTCGCGCTACAGCCGCAGCCTCGAGGCGCAGGACGCGCGGTAAGAAAAAGGCGGCCGCTAGGGCCGCCTTTTTCTCTTCTCTGTGTTGAACGGGATTACTGGCAAGGACGCAGCTTACCGTCCGCTCCCTTGAACATGGTGCCGGGCGTGCAGGCAAGGCCATTGTGGTCGGCGTAGGTCTTCCAGTCGCGGCCGCCATAACCGTAGCCATAGTAGTTGTTGTAGCTGTCGTCGAAGGCCCGGAAGGGCGCGGTTGCGATCGCGCCCGCGGTTGCGACGGCGCCGCCCGCGACATTGGCAGCCGCCTCAGCCGGCCCGACGGGCCTGCGATATTCTGCCCTGCGCGGCAAGGCAGCGTGGGCGTTACGGACCCGTGGGCTGAGGTAGGTCGCGTGGCGCTGAACATGGCGCTGGCCCTTGGCGAGCGGTTGCGTTCCCTTGGTCTGGGTCTGGGCGTGCTTCGCACTCGTGGCCGTTGTGCTCTTGGCCATTGTGCTCTTGGCCGCTGTACCCTTGGCCATGGTGTCCTTGGCCATTTTACCTTCGGCCATCGCTGGGCTTGCGAGCACTGAGATCGCAATGGCGGCGGTCCCGAGGATGGCAAGGCTTGCAGTTTTCAACCTCATGACTGGACGCTCCCTTGTTTGTGATTGGTGACGGAGCCAAGCAGGAGAACCGGGGGATGTTCCCGGCGCCGGCCTCAAACCGCTGTGATCGGGACTGAAGTTCCCGAGAACCGGGGAACCCGCAGCAGGCACCAGCCGCCGGCCCGCGAAATCGACGCGCAGGACGGCGCGCGACAGTGGCAGAATGTGTAAACTTGCGCGCAATTGCCTAAGCCCGGTTTTACGGCTTTGCCGCATCCTGTGGGATCGAATGGCTCCCTGTGGAGCGCCTGTGGGGCAATGACCATGGCAGTGTTAGACCCGAAAGTCAGGGTGCAGCGCGAACCGCGGCGGCAGCTGCGCAACCGCGTCACATGGATCAGCTTTGGCGAAGGCGACGCCAAGCGCGAATGCACCGTGCTCGACGTCTCGCCCGGCGGCGCCAAGATCGTCACGGATGCCGCGATCGACGTGCGCGATCGCTTTGGCTTGACACTGATGCCCGAACACCCCGGCCGCTACGAGTGCGAAGTGGTGTGGCGCCGCGGCAAGACCTACGGCGTGAAGTTCGTGCAATAAAGCCGAGCGAACCTGCCGAAAGCGGCAGGCTCACGTCAAATCCCTCTGTCAGTGGCTCCGCGTCGATGCATCGACGCGCGTCGTCGTCGGCACCGCCTCGAGCGCGGCGCGGATTTCGCTTGCATTGCGCAATGCGCGGCGGATGAACGGGTCCTCGGAATCGCGATTCAATGTCAGCAGCCGCGAGCAATGCTCGCAATTGACCTGATAGCCGTCGCGCACGCGCGATGCACGGTCGCGGAAGATCCTGGTGCATTTCGGGCAGCGGATTCTCACCTTGTCGTCGATCACTGCATGGCCTCCATTCGCGAGGCCGCTACGATGCCCGGGGCCGGCTTTCGGACGCGCTAAGCCAGCAACTCGCATTTGAGCGAAGCAATTGCTTCAATTTGACTTCAGCTTCACATAGCGGCCGGGAGCGGGCTCGATGAAGCGATAGGTTGCGTTGCCAGCCTCTGCGGGCGCTGCGACCGTGCCGGTGGAATGCCGCTTCAGCCAGGCGTCCCAATCGCCCCACCAGCTTCCGGGATGCTCCTCTGCCTTGTCGAGCCACGCATCAGCATCGCCGCTGACGTCGTCACTGATCCAGTGGCTGCGGCGCTTCTTGGCCGGCGGATTGATGACCCCTGCGACATGCCCGCTCGCCGCCAGCACGAAGCGCGGCTCCTTTCCCATCAGGTCCTTGGTGAGATAGGCGCTCTTCCAGGGCACGATATGATCCTCGCGCGAGGCGAGCAGGTAGATCGGCACCTTGACGCGCGAGAGGTCAATGTCCTCGCCGCATTGCGTGGTCCTGCCGGGCTCCCTGATCTTGTTCTCGAGATAGGTGTTGCGGGTGTACCAGCAATACATCGGGCCCGGCAGGCTGACGCTGTCGGAATCCCAATACAGCAGGTCGAACGCATCCGGCGTGGCGCCCTTCAGATAGCTGTCGACGACATAGCGCCAGATCAAATCGTTGGCGCGCAGCGTGCCGAAGGTGAAGGCAAGCTCCTTGCCCGGCAGGATGCCGCCATTGCCGATCGTCGCCTCGCGCAGCACGACATGGCCCTGATCGATCAGCAGGCCAATGTCGCCGGTATCCCTGAAATCCACCATGGTGGTGAGCAGGGTGATGGTCGAAAGCTTGTCGTCGGCGCGCGCCGCGAGGACGCCGGCCGCGCAGCTCAAGATGGTGCCGCCGACGCAGAAGCCGAGCGCATGGATTTTGTCCACGCCTGCAATCTCGCGCACGATGTCGATCGACTTCAGCGGACCGAGGTTGAGATAATCGTTCCACGTCAGGTGCCCGGTCTCGGGCACCGCGCTGCGCCAGGAGATCAAAAAGACACGGTGTCCTTGCGCGACAGCGTATTCGACGAAGGAATTGCCCTTGCCGAGATCGAGCAGGTAATACTTGTTGATGCAGGGCGGCACGATCAGCAGGGGCGTCTTCTCCACCTCCGCCGTGACAGGCGTGTACTCGATCAGCTGGATCAGCTCGTTCTCATAGATGACCGATCCCGGCGTGTTGGCGAGATTGCCGCCGACCTCGAACTTGGATTCGTCGACCCGCGTGATGCGTCCCTTCTGGATGTCCTCCATCAGGTTGTTCATGCCGGCGGCAAGACTTGCCGAACGGGTCTGGATCGCGGTGCGTATCACTTCCGGATTGGTGGCAGGAAAATTCGACGGACTCATCGCGTCGATGAACTGCCGCGCGTAGAACTTCAGCTGCAACTTGGTCCGTTCGTCGACCTGGGCCTGCTCCACGAAATCGGAAAGCTGCTTCGAGCTCAGCAAATAGGACTGCTTGAGCAGATCGTAGTAGGGCGTTTGCGCCCACGCATTGTCCTTGAAGCGGCGGTCGCCCTTGCCCGGCTGGACATTGGACTCGACGCCGAGCGCCTTGACCAGCGTGGTGTTCCAGAACTTCCAGAACTGCAGGACGGCGTCGCGTTGCAAATTGGCGGCGGCGACAAAGGGTGAGCTCTCCGTCTCCGCCGGCTTGTCCCCCAGCCCCATCGCGGCCGCCATGGCGTCGTCGAACTGCTTGAACGACTGCTGGCCGGCCTGCATCAGGCTCTCGAGATAGGCAGACGGATCGTTCGGCCGTGTGCTGTCCATGTTCGGCTCCGGCAATCAACGCAACTGACCATGTCAGTGTCGCGAGTCAGGCCGGAGATTCAAGAGGCGACTGTCGTTCCGAATGGCGCAGTTCTTTCGCGATGCAACAAGGAACCCATCATGTTACCGCTGCCCTCACCACACTTGTAGATCGAGCAGATCAAGCCTTAGTTAGTTGCCCCTTCTCCTGCAGGGGCGGGGCCGATGACCGACGAAGGACTGCACGTCAATTTTGAGGCGCCATCTGCGCTGCGGAAATGGCCGTCGCTCAACAATCGGCGTCGCGACGATCGAGAGCCGTATGTCGTCGCCGAGGGCACCCTTGAGTTCTGCATTAGGGAATTCATGATCAAGCCCGCGGCAACCCGAGAATTGTACGACATACGGACTGCGCCACAGCCCCCGTTGGTGCCGCCGATCATGGAGGCGAAACACGTCGCAGAGTTAGCTCGTTTTCGCGACTTCCTTTGAAGGGCCGCCGCGACCCACACATGGCGCGCTCCTTGCAATACATATCGGACCGCACAACGGAGTGCACCGATGCAACCTGACCTGTTGATTGTTTGGGCCGCGATTTTGGGAGGATTGACCCTCCTCGCCATGGCCACCGACTAGGCCTGATGCTCCGGAGGCAATGGATCGGCCCAATTGTTGGGCAAGACCGCCTCGCGCGTGAGCGCGCGGGTTGCGGGCAGTTTGACGAACCCGTGTATGCAATGCAGGTCTTGAGACCGGCAGCCGTGGTTTATTGATCGCCCGACACCGGCGAAACGCCGCCCTGCTCGAGGCAGTTGATGATGTAGGCCGTAGTGTCGCGCGGCAGGACCCGGGCCTCGGCAGCCTTGATGCGGCAAGCCTTCAGCGCGCGTAGCCTGGCACGGCGCCGTACCGATTCCAGCGGCTCTCGCGTGATCTTCTGCACGGTCGCCGGCTCGCCGTCAGCCTGGAACTGCAGCTCGTAGGTCTGGCCCGATTTGTCGGTCGCAACGCAGGAGACAGACTTGATCTGCTTGGTGTCGATGTCGCCGATCTGCTTGCACACCCCGTTCGACGGCTCGACCCGCGGCACGCGCACGCCGCCGGCGAGCGGCCGATCCTTCGAATTGAGTAGCACCTGGTCGATGGTCAGCTCGTAGAAATCGTTGCGGTCGCGGCGCGACTTGTCGCCGGTGAAGGAAACGATGCGTCCCTTGTCGGCGGGATCTTCGACGGCAATAGTGAAATAGGCGCGCCCGCTCTCGCCGTGAAAATATTTGACGGCGCGGCACGGCAGGTTCTGGCCGGCAGCGCGAAAGACCGTGCACTTGCCCGAGAGGCCGACAATCAGGTCGATATCGTAATTCTCGTCGTCTTTGGCGACAAGTACGATCGGCCGCTGCGATGCCGGCCGCTCGTAAGCCGGCAGCATGATGGGCCCGGCAAGAGCCGGCGCGGCGAGAGGGAAACCCGCTGAAAAGGCAAACGCGGCGGGTAAGGCAAACCGGGAAAGGCGCATCTGACATCCCTAAGGTGCCAGGCCGGACCTGTCCAGCACACGCGGGGTGCCGTCTGACGTCACCGTTTCCCTTCGATGGCAACCTCCACGAGATACGGCCGATTTGCCGCAACCGCGGCCGCCAGTGCCGGGGCGATGCGATCGGCCTTCTCCACCCTGACGCCCTCGACCCCCATTCCGGCGGCCAGATGCACGAAGTCGAGCGCGGGGCCGGCCAGGTCCATCTGCTGATAGGGGTGCTGGGTTCCTGCTTGAAAGTTTTGCCGCCAGACGTCGACATTGTGCTTGAGGATACGGTACTCGCGGTTCGCCAGCACGACGAATATGATGGCGAGCTTGTGGTGCGCCGCCGTCCACAGCGACTGAATGCTGTACATCGCCGAACCGTCGCCGGAGACGGCGACCACCGGCCGATCGGGCATCGCGACCTTGACGCCGAGCGCGCCGGCAAATCCCTGGCCGATGCCGCCGCCGCGGCCGCTGAAATAATCACCAAAGCCGCGATAGTCGAAGGCGCGCGCCAGATCGAGGCTCGCGGTGATGCTCTCGTCGACGATGACCACATCGTCAGGGAGACCGCGGCGGAGCTCGGCGGCGACGCGCGGCATCGAAGGCGGTTCGCGATTCCACGCCTTTTCCAGCCGTGCCTTATTGGCTTCCCTGTCGCGCGCACGCGCTTCCGCAAGCAAGCCGTTACGGCGTTGCGCGGCGCTCTTGAATTCCGCCGGCGCGCGCTCTCGCAGGCCATCGGTGAGGGCGGCAAGGCTCGCCGCGAGCTCGCCGACCAGGCCCGCATCAAGGCGGTGATTGAACGCGAGCCGCTCGGGCGATTCCTCGATCTGGAGAACGGCCGCACCTTTCGGGAAAGGCCCGCTCTCGGCGTACCAGATGTCCTCGAAGAACGGCCCGCCAAGCAGCAGCACGAGATCGGCGCCATCGAGCGCTTTGCGGATTTGCGCGGCATCGCCCGGCAGCGAGCCGCGGTAGTTCGGATGGGCGGTCGGGAACGACGCGTGGTGGCGCAGCCCTTCGAACCACACGGCGGCGCCGATTTGCTCGACGAGCGCCACCAGCGCGCCGGTTGCGCCCGCCCGCGCCACGTCGTCGCCGGCGACGATCACGGGACTTTGCGACCTCAGGAGAAGTGCGGCGAGTTCCGCCACGCCCTTGGGATCGGGCGCCGCCGCGCGCCACAGCCGGTCGGGCGCTGCGGCCTCGGCCGCCGTCTCCTGTTCCATCACGTCGATGGGCAGCGAAACGAACACCGGTCCCTTCGGCGCGTCGGTTGCGACCTTGAAGGCGCGGCGCAGGATCGGTGCAATCTCGTCGGCACGCTCGATCTGCACGCTCCACTTGGTGACGGGCGCTGCCATCGCGACGAGATCGTGGCCCAGCACGGGATTTCTCAGCCGCATCCGCGTGTCCTGCTGGCCGGCCGTCACCACCACGGGCGAATTCGCCTTCAGCGCGCCGTAGAGCGCGCCGATGCCGTTGCCCAGTCCCGGCGCGACATGGAGGTTGGCGACCGTAGGGCGGCCGCTTGCCTGCGCATAGAAGCTGGCGGCGGAAACCGCGACGCCCTCATGCAGGGCCATCACGTAGTCGATCTGCGGATAGGCCGGCAGGCTGTCGAGCAGCGGCGTCTCGGTGGTTCCGGGATTGCCGAAGATGTGGCGCACGCCATGCGCCACAAGGGACTCCATCAGCACCCGGCGACCTCGCATTCGTACTCTCCCTGTCATTTGCGGAAACGATAGCACGGGAGCCGGCGGCGGCCCTAGGGGCGCGCCGTGACCGCGCCCTGCCGGGATTGCATCTGGACAGCGGTCGCGATTTGCGCCTCGCCGCTCGCCAAGCAGCAAGCTCGTTGTGTACGATCCGCGCCGGATCAATCGAAGGTCGGACCCGCCATGATGAAGATGCGGCACACCATCGCAGCGCTGGCACTTGCAGTCCTTCTCGCGCCGCCGGCCGATGGCGGGATCGCCTCCCCTGCCCTGGCGCAATCAGCGCCCGCAAGGCCGCAAACGGATGCGCTCGGCGCCTACAACAATGCGCTCACCCAGTTCAAGGCGATCCTGGCCGAGCGGCGGCGCCAGATCGATTCGAAGCAGCCGCTGCCGAACCTGCCGGGACAGGCCATCTACCTCGCGCGCAACAATCTGATGAGCACCTACAAGGATCTCACGGACGCGCAGCCCTCGCGCGTCGGACGGCCCAACAAATACGGCATCCCGCCGCAATATTTCGACGCCGACAATGAGCCCTTGATCGACGAATACAGGAAGCTGTTCGACATCATGCAGGCAGCGCCGGCCGACGCACAGAATTCGCCGACGCCGTTCAAGGACGTCGCCGATCTCGGACGGGCGATTGCGCGCGCGAAAGGTCTCGATGCGGCCAATGCGGAAGCTGCCGGTCGCATTAGCCTTGCGCTATTCTTTGCCGAGACCAACGGCAACCAGAACATCGGCAATGCGCGCTCCAACAAGTACAAGGGCAGCTTTCAGACCGGCGTCTCGGAGGACCAGAACGGCCGCCGCAAGTGGGCCGCGATCAAGCCGCAGATCGCCGCCTTCGATCCCGGGCTGATCGCGCGCGATGCGAGGGAAGAGGCGCGGCTCGGCAATCTGGATTCGCGGTACAACCACTGGCTCAATGTGCGCAACGGCCTGATGAACGCCCATGCCGAGCTGTTCGTGCAAATCCCGGCAATCGCGAAGACGCTGCCGAACCCGATCGACCAGATGAAATTCTTCGAATTGATCCAGATCGTGCCGAGCCCTACAAAGTCGGCGCTCGCCTCAGGCAATCTGCTCGGCTACCGCGTCTCCGACCCGAAGATCATGGGATATCTGCGCAACAACAGTATGTTCACCTACGGCCAGACCGACCGCGCCCGGACCTCGGCCACCTATCGCGAGATCATGGATGCGATGTGGCTGTTCAACGAGAAATTCGAGCGGGCGCTGGCCGAGTACGAGAAGGTCAAGCCGCGCTGAGCGCGATGGCGTATTGAATCAATCGTCCGGCAGGCTCGATTGACCTCCCGAAGGAAGAAGTGAAGGCCCGATGCCTCGCCAGTTCAACATGGTCTAGCTCTCGCCCGGCCGGGCGCGGCGCATTTCGTGGCTGGGCTTGATGTCCTCTGAACGGCTGTACATCGCGATCGCGACGAGGAGGATGACGGTGAGGAATCCGAACAGCGAGCGGTAGGCGATTTCGCTGCGCCCGCCGCCGGCCAGCGGCTCAAAGGCGCCGAGGATCATGCCGGACAGCGTCTGCATGCAGGCGACGCCGAGCATGACAGATGTGTTCATCGTCGCGATGCCGCGCCCGATCAGGCGGTCCGGGAAGATGCCGCGGCCGTGCGTCATCACCATGGTGCTGGATGCAGAGAAGAAGCCCATCGCGACGATGGCGCCAACCGGAAGCCACACCGGCGGCGCGCTTGGAATCGCGAGCGCCGCCAGCAGGGCGACGATCACCAGCGTGCCGGCAATCGCGATCCACTTGCGGGTGTCGAACACGCGATCGAGCGGGCCGAAGGAGAGCATGCCGAGCTGATAGGCGACGACGGCCGCAAGCAGCACATTGCCGGCTGCGATGGGCGTAAGGCCGTGCACCTCGCGAAGGTAGGCGCCGCCCCAAAGCCCCTGCACGGTGAAGGTGCAGGCGTAGTTGAAGAAGTTGAGCGCAAGGATCGGCCGCAGGCGCGGATTGCCGAGCACCTCGACGAGGCCGCGCAGCATCTCGCTGGCCGGCTCCGGTTTGCGTTCGAGGAAAGGATGCCCTTCCGGCGCATCGCGCACCACGATCCAGACCGCGACGGCCGCAATCGCTGTGAAGAGCACAGCGGCGGCGAACACCGCGCGCCAGCCTGAAATTTCCGACGCCCAGGCCAGCGGCGTGGTGGCGATGAGATTGCCGAGCAGGCCGACCGACAGGACGATCGCGGTGAGCGTGGAAAAGCGATCCGGCGGAAACCAGCGCGTGATCACCACCATGCTGCCGATGAGCATCACGCCGAAGCCGGCCCCAAGCAGCACGCGGCCGGTGAGCAGGACCGGCCAGCTCGGCGCCGTCGTGAAGATGATGCCGCCGATGGTGGCGAGCACGAGCATGCCGACGACGGTGCGCCGCGGACCGAAGCGGTCAAAGAAGAAGCCGCAAGGAATCTGCATGGCGGCGAAGCCGAAGAAGAAGGCGCCGGTCAATGCGCCCAGCGCCCCGGGGCCGACGGACAGGTCGCGCATCAAATCGAGCCCGATCGTGACATTGGAGGCGCGGAAGAAGTGGCTCGCCATATAGGCCGTCGCCAGCGTCGCGACGATGACGAGGCCCCGGCGGAGGGCTGACGGGCGCCGTTCGAACGGCTGCATTTTTGGGGTTTCGTCCCGTGCGATTGTTGTTCGGTCGTTGTTGCCGCGCAAGCCTATGCGGGGCGGATGTGCAGTGCAAGGTTCGGGCAGGCATGCGAAAGAGCGCCGCTCTCGGTATCGCCACGCCGGCCCGCAGCACACGGAATTCTCCGGACGAAGCCGCGCGACGTAAAGAATTCGTTTAGCTCTGGGTTCGATCATGATCGGCCGACAAAGGTCACGATCATGCAGACCCAGCCGTCGAATGTCCTGGAAGCGATTGAGCCGATAGCCAGCGCGCCGCCTGTCAGTGTGGACGCGTCGGATCACCTCGAACCCATCAGGGAAGAGGCCTTGCTGCTGCTGAAGCCGGATCGCGAACGGATCATGACGGTCTGCATGGTCGTGGGCGCCCTGCTGATCGGCATCGGGCTGGGTTGGGCCGGCTGCCTGGGCTGGAACAGCTCTGCCGCCGTGGTGGCAGCTGCGCCAACCGCAAAGGACGGCCCCCGTCGACAAGCCGAGACGAAATCGGCGAGCAGAGCCGAAAGCATTCGCAAGCAGGCGCCCTCGGTCACCGCCAGCATCAACGCCCCCAGGCCGGCGGCCAGCACTACGCGTACCGAAGTCGACAACCCGAAATCGGCGGCCGCGATCCTTGGCTTGCCCGCGGAGCCGCGTCCGCTGCTGATGCCGGCCCCCGAAACACGGCCGACGACGATTGAAGGCTGGACCGTT
>DATEJC010000015.1:0-4859 GCA_035278345.1 Bradyrhizobium sp.
GCAAGCTGCGCGGCCTGATGCTCGGTGGTCAGCGCATCGACCAATTCGCCCAACGCTTCGCCGGAAATGACCTGCGGCAGCTTGTAGAGCGTCAGATTGATGCGATGGTCGGTGACGCGCCCTTGCGGGAAATTATAGGTGCGGATGCGCTCGCTGCGGTCGCCCGAGCCGACCTTTTCCTTGCGGTCGGCGGAGCGCGCCGCTTCCTGGCGCTGCCGCTCGGCGTCGTAGATGCGCGAGCGGAGGATGTTCATGGCCGACGCCCGGTTTTTGTGCTGCGAGCGGCTGTCCTGCATCATCACCACAATGCCGGTCGGGATGTGGGTGATGCGGATCGCCGATTCCGTCTTGTTGACGTGCTGGCCGCCGGCGCCGCCCGCCCGCATGGTCTCGATCCGCAGGTCCTCGTTCTTGATGTCGACGTCGACATCCTCGACCTCGGGCAGCACGGCGACGGTTGCCGCCGAGGTGTGAATGCGCCCCTGCGTTTCCGTGTCGGGCACGCGCTGCACCCGGTGCACGCCGGATTCGAACTTCAGCTTGGCGAATGCGCCGCGGCCCTGCACCTCGGCGATGATCTCCTTGAAGCCGCCGACGGTGCCTTCGCTGGCCGAGATCACCTCGACTTTCCAGCCCTGCAGGTTGGCAAAGCGCTCATACATCCGGAACAGATCGCCAGCGAACAGCGAGGCCTCGTCGCCACCGGTGCCGGCGCGGATTTCCAGCACGACGTTGCGGTCGTCCATGGCATCCTTCGGCAATAGCGCGACGCGGATCTTCTGCTCGAGCTCGTCGCGCCTTGCCTGCAGCTCATCGCGTTCGGCCTCCGCCATGCCGCGCATTTCCGCATCGGTTGCGGGATCGGCGAGCAAGGCTTCCGCGCCGGCAAGCTCGATCTGCACGCCGCGATAGGATTTGACCGCGTCGATCAGCGGATTGAGCTCGGCGAGTTCGCGGGTAATCTGCACATAGCGGTCGGAACCGACCTGGCCGAGCAGCTCGTTTTCGAGCGCGGCATGGTGGGCGAGCAGGATGTCGAGTTTGGCTTCAGGCAGCATGGCAAGTCTTTAGATAGCAGAAAGCGGGAAGGGCGGGCTAACGGGAACTGGCCCGCTACAACGACAGCCCCTGGGCTTCCGCGAATTCCGTCAGCTTCTGCCGGATCGAGACGCTGCCGGAAGGCGCGTCCAACAGCGGCGTGATCATCGCTTCGGCCTTCTTGGCATCGAGGTCGAGGATCATCGCCTTGACCGGGCCGTGGGCGGTTGCCGACAGCGACAGCGAGCGATAGCCGATCGCGATCAGCGCCAGCGCGCCGAGCGGCTTGGAGGCCATCTCGCCGCACAGCGACACGCCCTTCTTCGCCGCGTTGGCCTTGCGCACGATGTCGCGCAGCGCACGCAGGATCGGCGCCGACATGGTGTCGAAGCGTTCCGAAACCTTGGCGTTGCCGCGGTCGACCGCGAACATGAACTGGAACAGATCGTTCGAACCGACCGAGACGAAGTCGACCTTCCTGAGCAGCTCGTCCATCTGATAGAGCAGCGCCGGCACCTCCACCATGGTGCCGATGTCGATGCGCTCGGGCAGCGGATGGCCATGCTGGCGCAGATAGGTCAGTTCGCGCTCGACGATCGCCTTGGCGGCGTCGAATTCCTCGACTTCGGAAATCATCGGGAACATGATCTTCAGCGAACGCCCGCCGCCGGCACGCAGCAGCGCGCGGATCTGGCCGCGCAGCAGCCCGGGCCGGTCGAGCCCGAGCCGGATCGCGCGCCAGCCCAGCGCCGGATTCTCCTCGATCACCGTCTCCATATAGGGCAGCGCCTTGTCGCCGCCGATATCGAGGGTGCGGAAGGTCACCGGCTTTTCGCCGGCCGCATCGAGCACGGAGCGGTAGAGCGCGAGCTGGTCGCTGGAGCGCGGCAGGGTCGGGCTCACCATGAACTGCAGCTCGGTGCGGAACAGGCCGATGCCGGCGCTGCCGGTGTCCTCAATATGCGGCAGGTCGATAACGAGACCGGCGTTGATCAAGAGCTCGACCTTCTGGCCGTCCTTGGTCTTGCAGGGCAGGTCGCGCAGCGCGGAATACTGCGCCTGCCGCCGCGCGCGCAAGCGGACCCGCTCGGCATAGGCCGATTCGATTTCGCTCGACGGCCGCACATAGATCGAGCCGGACGTGCCGTCGACGATGATGGCGTCGCCGGGGTCGGCAATGCCGGGCGCGTTCGGCACCTCGCCGACCGCGGGAATGCCGAGCGCGCGCGCCACGATGGCAACATGCGAATTGGCGGTGCCTTCCTCCAGCACGAGGCCGCGCAGCCGCTTGCGGTCGTAGTCGAGCAGCGCCGCCGGGCCCATCGCGCGCGCAATCAGGATGGCGTTGTCGGGCAGCTGTTCCCGGGACGGCGCATGATCGCGCCCGACCAGCTGGCGCATCAGGCGGTGGCCGAGGTCCTCAAGGTCGTGCAGGCGCTCGCGCAAGTATGGATCGGTCGAGCGCAGCATGCGCGCGCGGGTGTCGGACTGCACGCGCTCGACGGCGGCTTCCGCGGTGAGGCCGGTGCCGACCGCTTCGTGCAGCTTGTGCGACCAGCCGGTGTCGTTGGCGAACATGCGATAGGCTTCCAGCACGTCGCGGTGCTCGCCGCCCTCGGCGACATCGCCGCGCTCCAGCATGCGGTCGAGATCGGCGCGCAGCTTGGCCAGCGCCGCATCCAGCCGCTTGATCTCCTTCGGCAGGTCTTCGGCAATATAGTTCGTGATGACGACGCGCGGCTCGTGCAGCACCACGTGACCGAGTGCAATGCCTTCCGAAAGCACGCTGCCGGTCTTGTGCAGGGAATGCCGCGCCGCGGGCTCGGCGCCGGGCTGGGCGAGCGCCGACAATTCGCCCGAGGCGATCATCTCCGCCAGCACCATGGCAGTGGTCTGCAGCGCCTCGACCTCTTCCTCCACGTAAGTGCGCTTGGCGCGGTTCTGCACCACGAGCACGCCGAGCGTGTTGCCGGCGCGCAGGATCGGCACGCCGAGGAAGGAGTGGTAGATTTCTTCGCCGGTTTCCGGGCGGTAGGAGAAGGCCGGATGGCTCTGCGCGTCCGAAAGGTTCAACGGCGTCGCTTCGCTGGCAACGAGGCCGACCAGGCCCTCATGCGCGCTCAGCACCGTGTGGTGAACGGCTTCGCGCTTCAGACCTTCGGTCGCGTAGAGTTCGAGCGTGTTGTCGACGCGCAGCACATAGCAGGAGCAAACCTCGGCCACCATGTTGGCCGCGATCAGCACCACGACCTTGTCAAGGCGTTCCTGTGCGGAGACTTGCTCCGCCATGGTTTCGCGGAGCCGTCTCAGCAAGACGCGGGGACCTCCCGACGCGCTCCGCATGATCAGCCAATCCTCCCCCGCAGGGCCAACCCGCCGCCTGGCCGGCCGCTGACGTAATACTCGGACAAAACAACAATTTTATTCATTTCGGCACCGGCGCGAGCTCCCCCGGCCGAATCGGGAACAGCAAACTTGTGGCACAGTTTGCAGGCGCTCACCTATCAGGCCGTATAACCAATCGAAGGCAGTTTTGCCAAGCAAAACGCCTGCCAGAGGTAATAACGTCTCTGTGGGGACGATGCTGCGACCGCTAAGAGAAAGTTCTTCTAAACCTGGTCGAGCCCGTAGAGCGTGTGCAGCGTGCGCACGGCAAGCTCGGTGTAGGCGGCGTCGATCAGCACCGAAAACTTGATCTCCGACGTCGTAATCGCGCGGATGTTGATGTTGCGTCCGGCCAGCGCCGAAAACGCCTTTGCCGCGACGCCGGCATGGCTGCGCATGCCGCTGCCGATCACCGAAACCTTGGCGACGTCGGTCGCGCTGTCGAGCCGCGCATAGCCGATCTTGGCCTTCGCGGCCGAGATGGTCTCCTTGGCGCGGTTGTAGTCGGCGGCCGGCACCGTGAAGGTGAGGTCGGTGGTCTTGCCGTCCTCGGAGACGTTCTGCACGATCATGTCGACATTGATATTGGCGTCCGCCAGCGGCCCGAAGATCGCGGCGGCAACGCCCGGCTTGTCCTCGATCTGGCGCACGGAAATCTGGGCCTCGTCCTTGGAGAAGGCGATGCCGGAGACGACGTAGCTTTCCATGATTTCCTCCTCGCTGCAGATCAGCGTGCCCGGCGGCTGGTTGGCGTGCGGGTCGATATCCTCAGGCTTGTCGAAACTGGAGCGCACGAAGATCGGCATGTTGTGCACCATGCCGAGTTCCACCGAGCGCACCTGCAATACCTTGGCGCCCTGCGAGGCCAGCTCCAGCATGTCCTCAAACGCAATCTTGTCGAGCCGGCGCGCCTTCGGCACCACGCGCGGATCAGTCGTGTAGACGCCGTCAACGTCGGTGTAGATGTCGCAGCGGTCGGCGCGGATCGCGGCCGCAATTGCCACCGCCGAGGTGTCGGAGCCGCCGCGCCCGAGCGTAGTGATGCGGCCGGTCTGCGGGTTGATGCCCTGGAATCCGGCGATGACCGCGACCTCCTTGCGATCCTTGAATCGATGCATGATCTCGCCGCCGTCGATCTCCAGGATGCGCGCGGAGGCATGCGCGTCGCTGGTCCTGATCGGGATCTGCCAGCCCTGCCAGGAGCGGGCCTGGATGCCCATGCCCTGCAGCACGATTGCCAGCAGGCCCGAGGTGACCTGCTCGCCGGATGCCACCACGGCGTCATATTCCCGGGCATCATGCATGGGAGAGGCGTCGCTGCACCAGGCCACCAGCTCGTTGGTTTTGCCGGACATCGCCGATACCACCACGGCCACGTCGTGGCCGGCGTCGACCTCGCGCTTCACATGGCGCGCGACGTTGCGGATACGGTCGAT
>DATEJC010000016.1:0-3932 GCA_035278345.1 Bradyrhizobium sp.
CCTCGGCGGCGAGCTGGCGCAGGCTCATCGCCTCATAGCCATGTTCGAAGATCAGGCGCAGCCCCGCCTTGCGGATCGCCTCCATGGTTTTGGGGCCGTAAGAGCCGACCGTGCGTGCCATCCTGGTGCTCCGGCAAAGCCGATAAAAAAGCGAACGTCCGTATGTTTATTACATGAAATTGCTGATATTTCAATGGTCTGCGAAGAGTTTTCGTTGAGGCAAACGATCCGCTTGAGCTTACTATTAAAAAACGTATGATCGTTTAATTCCAGAGAGGAGGCAATGGCCTCAAGGACGGCGCGCGGCAAAGATGGTACAGCCAGTCGCGCGGCCGGGCGAGACGTTTCGCGCCCGCCGTCTTGAAGCCAGATGCCTCCGCAGCAGATAAAGAAAAGCGCCGACCATGCCGCTTCATTCCACCATCGATCCATCGTCATCCGAATTCGCAGGCAATGCCGACGTCATGCGCGGCCTTGTTGCCGAGCTGCGCGACAAACTGAAGGAAGTGTCCGGCGGCGGCGGCGAGGTTTCCCGCAAGCGCCATACCTCGCGCGGCAAGATGCTGGCGCGTGACCGCGTCGACCTTCTGGTCGATCCCGGTACTGCCTTTCTGGAACTGTCGCCGCTGGCGGCCAACGGCCTCTATGGCGGCGACGTGCATTCGGCGAGCGTCATCACCGGCGTGGGCCGGATTTCCGGCCGCGAATGCGTAATCGTGGCCAACGACGCGACCATCAAGGGCGGCACTTATTATCCGCTGACGGTGAAGAAGCATTTGCGCGCCCAGGACATTGCGCGGCAGAACAATCTGCCCTGCGTCTACATGGTCGATTCCGGCGGGGCCTTTTTGCCGATGCAGGACGAGATCTTTCCGGACGAGCGGCATTTCGGCCGCATCTTCTACAACCAGGCGCAGATGTCCGCAGCTGGCATTCCCCAGATCGCGATCGTGATGGGCTCCTGCACCGCCGGCGGCGCTTATGTGCCGGCCATGTCGGACGAAAGCATCATCGTGCGCAACCAGGGCACCATCTTCCTCGGCGGCCCGCCGCTGGTGAAGGCGGCGACCGGCGAGGTGGTGACGGCCGAAGAACTCGGCGGCGCCGATGTGCATTCGCGGCAGTCCGGCGTCACCGATCACTACGCCCAGAACGATGCCCATGCGATCGGCATCGCCCGGCGCATCGTCGCAACCTTGAAGAAGCCGGCTCCGGCGATCCTCAACATGCGCGAGCCGCGTGAACCGCTGTTTCCGGCGGAAGAGATTTACGGCGTCGTCTCCGCCGATGGCCGCAAGCCGTTCGACGTGCACGACATCATCGCACGCATCGTCGATGCTTCCGAATTCGACGAGTTCAAGAAACTCTACGGAACGACGCTGATCTGTGGCTTTGCCCACATCTGGGGCTATCCGGTCGGCATCATCGCCAACAACGGCATCCTGTTCAGCGAAAGCTCGCTGAAGGGCGCGCATTTCATCGAACTGTGCTGCCAGCGCGGCATTCCCCTGGTGTTCCTGCAGAACATCACCGGCTTCATGGTCGGCAAGAAATACGAGGCCGGCGGCATCGCGCGCGACGGCGCCAAGCTGGTGACGGCGGTGGCAACCGCGGGCGTGCCGAAATTCACCGTCGTGATCGGCGGCTCCTATGGCGCCGGCAATTACGGCATGTGCGGTCGCGCCTACAGCCCGCGCTTCCTCTGGCTGTGGCCGAACGCGCGCATCTCCGTGATGGGCGGCGAGCAGGCTTCGATGGTGCTGAGCCAGGTGCGCCGCGACGGCATCGAGGCCAAGGGTGAGACCTGGTCGGCGGAAGAGGAAGAAAAATTCCGCGAGCCGATCCGCGCGCAATACGAGAAGCAGGGCAACCCCTACTACGCCACCGCGCGGCTGTGGGACGACGGCGTCATCGATCCCGCCGACACCCGGCTCGTGCTGGGTTTGGGCCTGTCTGCCGCAGCCAATGCGCCGCTCGAACCGACGAAGTTCGGCATGTTCAGGATGTGATGCGATGAAGAGCAAGATGTACCGCCGCTTCCGCACGCTCCTGATCGCCAACCGCGGCGAGATCGCCTGCCGCGTTATCCGCACCGCGCGAGCCATGGGCCTGCGCACGGTCGCGGTCTATTCCGAGGCCGACGCCGGCGCGATGCACGTCGCAATGGCGGACGCCGCTGTGCTGCTCGGGCCGGCGCGGGCGCGCGACTCCTATCTCAATATCGAGGCCGTTCTCGATGTCGCGAAGAAGACCGGCGCAGAGGCCATCCATCCCGGCTACGGCTTCCTGTCTGAAAACGCCGAATTTGCCGAGGCCTGCGCCAAGGCGGGCATCGTCTTCGTCGGCCCGACCGCCGAGATGATGACGGCGATGGGCTCGAAGTCCGGCTCCAAGGCGCTGATGGAGAAGGCGGGCGTGCCGCTGGTGCCCGGCTATCACGGCGACGACCAGGACGAGGCGACGCTTGCGAAGGCGGCCGAGAAGGCCGGCTTTCCCGTGCTGGTCAAGGCGTCGGCAGGGGGCGGCGGCCGTGGCATGCGCGTGGTGCGTTCCAGGGAAGAGCTGGGGCCGGCGATCGTCAGCGCCAAACGCGAGGCGAAGGCTGCGTTCGGCGACGACCACATGCTGATCGAGAAGTATGTCGACAATCCCCGCCATATCGAGGTGCAGATCATCGGCGACAGCCACGGCAATCTGCTGTCGCTGTTCGAGCGCGAATGCACCCTGCAGCGGCGGCACCAGAAGGTGATCGAGGAGGCACCATCCCCGACCCTCAACGCCAGGCAGCGCGAGACCGTCTGCGAGGCAGCGCGCAAGGCGGCGGGTGCGGTGAACTATGTCGGCGCCGGTACCATCGAATTCGTCTCCGACGGGAAGGACGTGTTCTTCATCGAGATGAACACGCGCCTGCAGGTAGAGCATCCCGTGACCGAATTGATCACCGGTATCGACCTCGTGGAATGGCAGCTGCGCGTTGCCTTTGGCGAAGAGCTGCCGTTGTCGCAGGACCAGGTCAAGCTCAACGGCCACGCCATCGAGGCGCGGGTCTATGCGGAGAACCCGCAGAAGAATTTCATGCCGTCGGTCGGCCGCATCAGGACGTGGCGCACGCCAGCAGAGGTCGATGGTCTGCGCATCGACGCCGGCTACCGCATCGGCGATGCGGTCTCGCCTTACTACGATGCGATGCTGGCCAAGGTGATCGCATGGGCGCCAACGCGCGACGTCGCGATCGACAAGCTCAACCGCGGGCTCGAGGAGACCGACGTTCGCGGCATCGTCACCAACATTCCCTTCCTGTCGGCGCTGGTGACGCATGCAAAAGTGCGTTCGAACCACATCGACACCGGCTTCATCGAGCGCGAGCTGAAGAGCCTGACCGAGACCACGCCGCCGGCGGGCGAACTCGAGCTGTGCGCGGCTGTGGCGGCCATTCTGGTCGACGAGCAGAAGGCCGCACGCGCACAAGCACATTCGCCGTGGCAGACCTTTGGCTGGCAACCGGTCGGCCGCCGGCAGCGGGCATTCTCGCTCCGACAGGGGCAGGGCGCCGAGCACAAGGTGATGCTGCACTATGGCGGCGGTACGCCGACCGTCTCGGTTGGCAAGCACGAGATTGCGCTGACCTTCGCGCCGGCCGATGGCGGCTTCGACATGACGCTCGACGGCGTGAAATCGCGCGTGGCCTCCGTGATCGAGGGCCACGAACTATACTTGCGCACCCGTAATGGCCGCTTCGACGTGCATTGGGTCGATCCGTTCGGCGGCGAGACCGAAGAGCAGGTCGGCGAGGACAAGATCGTGGCGCCCTTGCCGGGCACCGTCGTGGCGCTGCTGGCGCGGGAAGGCGCCAAGCTCGAAAAGGGTGCGGCGATCCTCACCCTCGAAGTCATGAAAATGGAACAGACGCTGCGCGCGCCGTTTGCCGGCGT
>DATEJC010000017.1:0-3881 GCA_035278345.1 Bradyrhizobium sp.
CGCGGCGAATCCTTGTCGGCATAGATCTTCATCAGCGCCGGATCGCCCTCATTGGGCGCGGCCGGATGCACATGCAGTTCGCCGAACTTGCGGCCGAAGGCGAGTTGTTGCTGCGGCGTGATGTGCTGGTCGCGGAAGAAGATCACGAGATTTTCCGCAAGCGCGCGATGGATGTCGTCCATCTGCCGGTTGGAGCGCGCCTCGTCGTCGACGAGCCTTGCGATATCGACGCCGGAGATTTCAGCGCCGATGATCGGCGTGAGCTTTTCGACGGCGATGGTTTCATACGGCTCCGATTCGCCGGCGGCGTGCCGGTAACGCGGGCCTTGCTTGCCGGACAACGAACTCATGGGCGATCCTCCCGTTATGGTTTTGCCACATGGTAATGCCGTCGAATTGAATCGCAATCCGGCTTGTCATATCAGCCGGAAACCCTTATGTTACACACTGTGTGTAAGTCGGAGATGCCCCATGGGCAAATACGAGCCCCTTGGAACCTACCTGCGCGAACAACGCACGCAGGAGGTCCCGCTGACATTCAGCCAGATCGAGCGAATCACGGGCGTAAAGCTGCCGCCGAAAGCGCAGCACCACCGAGCCTGGTGGAGCAATAATCCGTCCAACAACGTCATGACCAAGGTCTGGATCGAGGCCGGCTTTGAAAGCACGCAGGTCGATATGGCTGCGCGTAGACTCATCTTTCGTCGCGTCGGGAAATCGCCGGTCGAGGAAAAGGCCGTAACGGCGCGAAAAGGGGAACGCCACCCGCTTTTCGGTGCGCTGAAGGATGTGACCATCATTCCGCCGGGCGTCGATCTCACCGAGCCAGCCGATCCGGAGTGGGGGAAGGTCTACGACGACTGACATGCAGCCGCTCCTGCTGGACACCCATGCCGCAATATGGATCGTGCGAAACGAGAAGCTCGCTCCGCGCGCCATCGAGGCCATGAACGCCACCCATCAGGGAGCGGGCACGGTGTTCGTGTCTGCTATCACAGCTTGGGAAATCGGCCTTCTCGTCTCGCGCAACCGGCTCAACCTTCTCATGACCCCGCAGCGGTGGTTTGCGCGGTTGCTCGGCCATCCAGGAATGCGGCTCGCTGAACTCTCACCGGACATCCTGATAGAGTCATCGTTCCTGCCGGGCAATCCGCCGCGAGATCCGGCAGACCGAATCATCCTCGCGACCGCGCGCGATCTGGGCGCGACGTTGATCACACGCGATCTGGCACTGCTGAAATACAGTCAAGATGGCCACGTCAGCACGATTGCGTGCTGAAGCGCCTTACTCCGCCGCGGTGGTTTCCGGCAGCTTCTTGCCCTCGCCATAGCGCTGGTCGATGTAATCGATCACCAGCGCCTTGAAGTCGGCGGCAATCGTCGCGCCGCGCAGGGTGCGGAATTTCTTGCCGTCGACGAAGACGGGCGCGGCCGGCGCTTCGCCAGTGCCGGGCAAGGAGATGCCGATATTGGCGTGCTTGGATTCGCCAGGGCCGTTGACGATGCAGCCCATCACGGCGACGTTGAGCTGCTCGACGCCCGGGTACTTCGTCTTCCAGCTCGGCATTTCGTCGCGGATGAAATCCTGGATCGAGCGCGCCAGCTCCTGGAAGGTGGTCGAAGTGGTACGGCCGCAGCCCGGGCACGCTGCAACCAGCGGCACGAAGGTGCGGAAGCCCATGGTCTGCAGCAATTCCTGCGCAACCTGAACCTCCAGCGTGCGATCGCCGCCAGGCTCCGGCGTCAGCGAAATGCGGATGGTGTCGCCAATGCCGTCCTGCAGCAGGATGCCGAGCGCGGCAGAAGAAGCGACGATGCCCTTCGAGCCCATGCCGGCCTCGGTGAGGCCGAGATGGATGGCGTAGTCCGAGCGGCGCGTCAGCTCCTGATAGACCGCGATCAGATCCTGCACGGCGGAAACTTTCGCCGAGAGGATCATGCGATTCTTGGGCATGCCGAGCTCTTGCGCGCGCGCCGCCGAAAGCAGCGCCGACTGCACCATGGCCTCGCGCGTCACTGCGCGGGCATCGCGCGGATTGGGCGAGGCCGTGTTTTCGTCCATCAGCCTGGTGAGCAGCTCCTGGTCGAGCGAGCCCCAATTGGCGCCGATGCGCACCGGCTTGTTGTTCTTGTTGGCGATCTCGATGATGTCGGCAAACTGCGTGTCGCGCTTGTTCTTGAAGCCGACATTGCCGGGATTGATGCGATACTTGTCGAGCGCTTCCGCGCAAGCCGGATATTCGGCGAGCAGCTTGTGGCCGATGTAATGGAAATCACCGATCAGGGGCGTGGTGATGCCGCGCTTGCGCAGGCCGTCGCGGATATGCGGCACAGCAGCGGCAGCTTCCTCGCGGTCCACGGTGATGCGGACCATTTCCGAGCCGGCCCGCGAAAGGGCGGCCACCTGCGCGATGGTGCCATCGACGTCGGCGGTGTCGGTATTGGTCATCGACTGTACGACGATCGGCGCACCGCCGCCGACGGCGACATTGCCGACCATCACTTGCGTGGTCTGGTGCCGCGGCCGCGGGCCTGCGACGTCGGAAGTATCAATGGTTTCGGGCTTGTTCATGCGGTCTCGAATATCAGGTTTTTGTCACCTTCACCAAGGGGGCGGTTCAGCGGGCGACCGTTGCGCGGCACGCGGAACCCGGGCGACCGAAAGTGACTATTTCTATTGTCTTTCCAGTTGCTTACATCACCGATTCGGCATCTGCGGCGGCATTCGTGAAGCCTATATCGGGGCTGCAACAGACAGATTAAAGGGCCGAGCCGCCTTTCCCCTGACACCCTTAACGCCCTAGCATCGAAAACAATCAATCAGGGAGGCAACCATGGCAGAGCGCGGCGGGCTGATCTCGACCTCGGAACTCGCCGGCCTCATCGGCCAGGCGGACCTGCGTGTCTTCGACTGCACCACCTATCTCGACTATCAGCCGGAAGGCAGCCCCGTCCCCTATCTCGTCGTCCCCGGCGGGCGCACCTTCGAGGAGGGCCATATCCCGGGTGCGGATTTCCTCGATCTGCAGGGCGAATTCTCCGACCAAACCACCGACCTGCGCTTCATGATGCCCGGCGTCGCGCACCTCGAAGCGGCGCTCGGCCGCCACGGCGTCAGCAATGCCAGCCGCGTCGTTCTCTATTCCATCGGGACTGCGATGTGGGCGACGCGGTTCTGGTGGATGCTGCAATCGCTCGGCTTCGAAGCGGCCGTGCTCGACGGTGGGCTCGACAAATGGAAGGCCGAAGGCCGCGCCATCGAAACAGGCCCCGCCAAGGGCTATCCGCCTGCGACGTTCACGGCGAAGCCGAAGGCGGGATTGTTCATCGACAAGCGCGAGACGCAGAAGGCGAGCACCAACCGCTCGACCGTCGTCGTCAATGCGCTGGGGCCGCAATTCCACAGGGGTCTCGAGCCCAGCCGCTATGGCCGCCCCGGCCGCATTCCCGGCAGCGTCAACGTGCCGGCGGCGACGCTGGTTGATGCCGAGGCCAAGACCTTCCTGCCGCCGGACGAAGTCGCGGCGAAATTTGCCGCGCATGGCGTCACAAAGGACAAGCGGGTGGTCGCCTATTGCGGCGGCGGCATCTCCGCCACCATCGACCTGTTCCAGCTGCACCGGCTCGGCTACGACAACATCACGCTGTACGACGGCTCGATGGGCGAATGGGCGAAGGATGACTCGCTACCAATCGAGATCGGCTGACAGCGACAATAAAGCTACGGCACCGCGCGCTCACCTTGGGCGAACGGACTCAGCCCAAGCCATTGGTGCATCGATCTGGCGACCTCCTTGTCGCCGGTGACCTTGATGCGACCAGCCTCGACCTCGCTGTTGAGCTTTGTCATGCCCATCCACACCGCGGTCATGGCGCGCAGC
>DATEJC010000018.1:0-2257 GCA_035278345.1 Bradyrhizobium sp.
GTCCTGGTCTCGTTTCCGATCGGCAATCGGCCTGCGCCGATCTGGGCCGGGGCGGAAGTGCGGGTGGGCGAGATGATGTAGCCGCCGCTGTAATTCTGACCCAGCTCGCCGAGTGAAAACTGACCCACCCCCTAGGCTGGCCCTCTGGCAATCGGAGGGGCCGGATGGTTGGAGGGGAGGCGGCATTGGAGATCCGGGTATTGCATCGGCATGGCAAGGGGATACGGGAGATCGCGCGGGCGACGGGGAGCTCGCGCAACACGGTGCGACGCTACCTGCGCGACGAAGCTGCGGCGCGGTACAAGCCGCGTCCGCCGCGGGCGACAAAGCTCGATCCGTTCAGGGACTATGTTGCCGAACGGCTGAGGTCGGCGACGCCGGAGCGGATCCCAGCAAGCGTGCTGCTGCAGGAACTGCGCGAGCGGGGCTACACCGGCGGCTACACGATGCTGAAAGCCTTGGTGGCCGCGCTCAAGCCGAAGGACGCGACGGCGCCGATCGTCCGTTTCGAGACCGGCCCGGGCGAACAGATGCAGGTCGACTGGGCGGTCATTCGGCGCGGCAGCAACCGGCTTTCAGTGTTTGTCGCGACCCTGGGCTGGAGCCGGGCCACCTATGTCGAGTTTGTCAGCGATGAGCGGGTCGAAACGCTAATCGAGGCGCACGAGAACGCGTTTCTGGCGTTTGGCGGTACGCCGCGTGAGGTGCTGTATGACAACATGCGCACGGTCGTGCTGGAGCGGCACGGCTATGGCCGCGGCCGACACCGCTTCCATCCGGGATTTTTTGACTTTGCGCGGCATTGCGGTTTCCAGCCGCGGCTGTGCGCGCCGTACCGGGCACAAACGAAAGGCAAGGTGGAGCGGTTCATCCGGTATCTGCGGGAAAGCTTTTGGGTTCCGCTGTCCAGCCGACTGGCCCAGGAGGGCCTGATCGTCGACCGCGAGACGGCCAACCTGGCGGTCAAGCGCTGGCTACGCGAGGTGGCGAACGCCCGCATTCACGGCACCACCGGCGAGATCCCGGCCGAAAGATTGGTCAGCGAAAGACTGCAGTTGCAGCCGGTCCCGACACCTTATGGCGGCCGCACTGTGCGTGCGCTGCAGGCGGTACCCGAGCCGGTGCCGATCATCGGCATGCAACACCCGCTGTCGCTTTATGAAGCCTTTGCTGGAGGCGTGCGATGAGCGATCTGCAGCACCAGCGCATTGCCGAGCTGGCCCGCGAATTACGGCTCAGCGCCGTCCCCGATCTCTGTTCCGCGATCGCTCAGAGCGCCGCGGCCAAGTCGGCCTCCTTTGCCGACTTTCTCGAAGAGATCTTACGCGCCGAGCGTGATGCGCGGCGCGCCCGGGCGCGCGAGATGTTCGCCCGTGTGGCCGGCTTCCCAACGGTTAAGACGCTTGACGGCTTTGACTTTGGCTTCGCAACGGGCGTGCCCCGCCAGCAAATCCATGAGCTCGCCAGCCTCGCCTTCATCGAGCGCGCCGAGAACATTGTCTTTCTCGGCCCGTCTGGCGTCGGCAAGACGCATCTGGCGATTGCGCTCGGCTATCTGGCCACCCAAAACGGGCACAAGGTGCGCTTCGTAACGGCGGCCGATCTGGTGATGACGCTCGAGACGGCACAACGGCAGGGCCGCTGGAAAGAGGCGATGCACCGCGCGGTCAGCGTCTACAAGCTGTTGATCATCGACGAAATCGGGTACCTGCCGCTGGCCCGCGAACAGGCCAATCTGTTTTTCCAAGTGGTGGCCAAGCGCTATGAAAAAGGCGCGATGATCCTGACCTCCAACCTGACCTTCGGGTCGTGGGATCAGGCTTTTGCCGGCGACCCGGTGCTGACCGCAGCAATGCTCGATAGACTGCTCCATCACTCGACAGTGGTGGTCATTCAAGGCGAGAGCTATCGGCTCAAGGATAAGCGCCGCGCCGGCGTGCTGACGAAGCCGGCCGTCGGACAGAGCATACCAGTACCGGCATGACCAAGTGCTTGCCCAGGTGGGTGCACAGGAACCCCCCGCGCGCCGCTTCGCCAGACTCGTGGCGGTCGCTGCGCAGCGCGCGGGTCCCCCCTATGCACTACCCGGACAAGCTGCATCGCCCGAGCATTGGAGCAATCGGGTGGGTCAGGATTCAATCGGCGAAATCTGCCAAAGTGGGTCAGAATTCAACCGGCGTTGACAATTTCCTGCTGCGTCGTGCCAGTTGCTAGGGCAAGCACCTGATTGCTTAGGTTAGACGAGCCACGTTTGCCG
>DATEJC010000019.1:0-9479 GCA_035278345.1 Bradyrhizobium sp.
GCGGTTTGATCGTGAGGGCGGTGAAAAGCGGGATTTCAAGCCGCGCGGAGATCGCCCGAGGTTCGACCGTGGCGAGCGTCCGAAATTCGATCGTGGAGACCGAGCGCCGCGCGGCGAACGCAGCGAAGGGCGTTTCTCAGACCGCAAATTCGGCGACCGTCCGCGCAAGGATTTCGGCGATCGTCCGCCGCGCGGCGAATCCAAGCCGTGGCAAAAGCGCGAGGGTGGCGATCGCGACGAGCGCGGAGCGCGACCGCGTTTCGACAAGCCGCGCTTCGATCGTCCGCGCGACGACCGCGGCGGCGACGAACGTCCGCGGTTTTCGCGCAGCCGCGAGGATCGGGTGCAGGGCGACCGGCCCCGTGGCGACCGGCCGTTCCGCGAGCGGCCGAGATTCGATCGCGAGGATCGTCCGAAATTTGACCGGCCGCGCCGGGACGGCGACCGGGCGGAACGCAAATTCGATCGGCCGCGCGGCGAGCGGGATCGCAAGGGCGACCCTGGACGGCCCGAGGGGCGGATGGACTGGCAGGAGCATCCGCGCAGCGAGCGCCGCTCGTCGGATCGTTTCTCCGACCGTCCGCGCCGCGACAATGAGGACGACAGCAAGATATTTGCCAAGCGTCCCGCGTTTGGTGGACGTGGCGCCTATCGCGAGCGCGAGCGCGATTTCGACCGCCGAAGCCAGCGCGAGGAGCCGAAGCCGAAAAAGGCCGGCGAGCGCATCGCCAAGGTGCTGGCACGCGCGGGGCTCGCCTCGCGCCGCGATGCCGAGGAGATGGTGACGCAGGGTCGCGTCACCGTGAACGGCCGCCTCATCAATTCGCCGGCGCTCGATGTCACCGCCAACGACGTCGTCGCGGTCGACGGCAAGCCGTTGCCGCCGCGCGAGCGCACGCGGCTGTTCATGTATCACAAGCCGCGCGGGCTGATGACCACGCATGACGATCCCGAGGGGCGGCCGACCGTGTTCGACAATCTGCCGGAGGGATTGCCACGGCTGATCTCGATCGGCCGGCTCGACTTCAACACCGAGGGCCTCCTGCTGCTCACCAATGACGGCGGGCTCGCGCGTACGCTGGAGCTGCCCGACACCGGCTGGCTGCGGCGCTACCGCGTGCGCGCCCATGGCGAGGTGACGCAGGCGCAGCTCGATGAGCTGAAGAAGGGCGTCGAGGTCGACGGCGTCAAGTACGGGCCGATCGATGCGACGCTGGAGCGCGACCAGGGCGCCAATGTATGGGTGGTGTTCGCGATCCGCGAAGGCAAGAACCGCGAGGTGCGCAATGTGATGGCGCATCTCGGGCTTGAGGTGAACCGGCTGATCCGCGTCTCCTACGGGCCGTTCCAGCTCGGCGAGCTCGCAGAAGGCCAGGTCGAGGAGATCAAGACGCGGGTGCTGCGCGAGCAGCTCGGCGAGCGCGTGGCAAAACTCGCCGGCGCCGACTTCGCGCGGCCGGAACAGGCGGACGATGATGAAGACGAGGCGCCGCGCGCCAAGAAGCCGTTCAAGCCCAAGGGCAAGAGCGCGCTGATCGCCGACCGCAAGGGCCGCCGCGTGCTGGTGCAGCGCACCGGCAGCGAGGAGGCGCGTGCCCGCAACGAGGAAGAAAACGCTGCTTACGGCCCGCCGCGCCGCGTCAAGCGCGGCTATCACGGCAAGCGCGATCTCAAGCCGCGCGACGAGTAATCGATGCGGGTGGTCGGTGGACGATTGAGGGGCCGCAACCTAGCGTCGCCCGCCTCGCGCGAGATCCGCCCGACCGCCGATCGCCTGCGCGAGTCCGTGTTCAACATTTTGATGCACGCCTACGACAACCCGATCGAGGGCGCGCGGGTGCTTGATCTGTTTGCCGGCACGGGCGCGCTCGGTATCGAAGCGGTGTCGCGCGGCGCGAAGTTCGCGCTGTTCGTCGACAATGGCGCGGAGGCGCGCGCGCTTCTGCGCAACAATGTGGAGTCGCTCGGCCTTGGCGGCGTGACAAAGGTCTATCGCCGCGATGCAACCAATCCCGGCCCCGCGCATCCGGTCGAGCCGTTCTCACTGGTGTTCCTCGATCCGCCCTACGGCAAGGGGCTGGCGGAGCAGGCGCTCGCCGCCCTGCGCGACGGCGGCTGGCTCACGCCGGGCGCGCTACTGGTGGTGGAGGAGGCGAAGGCTGCGGCGTTCGCTGCGCCCGAGGGTTTTGAGGAGCTGGAGCGGCGGGCGTATGACGATACGGAGTTTGTATTCCTGCGCGCTGGGCAGGATGGGTAGAGCGAAGCGAAACCCATCATTTGTCCGCGCGCTGATGATTGATGGTTTCGCTGCGCTCTATTCATCGTCTCCCAAACAGCTTCTCGATATCGGCGAGCTTCAGCTCGACATAGGTGGGCCGGCCGTGATTGCACTGGCCGGAGTTCGGAGTGTCTTCCATCTCGCGCAGCAGCGCGTTCATCTCTTCCGGCTTGAGGCGGCGGCCGGCGCGGACCGAGCCGTGGCAGGCCATGGTGGCGGCGACATGCATCAGGCGGCGCTCCAGCGGCAGCGCTTCATCCCATTCGGCCATGTGCTCGGCGAGGTCGCGCAACAGACCTGCCGCATTGGTCTTGCCGAGCAGCGACGGCGTCTCGCGCACGGCGACTGCGCCGGGGCCGAACGATTCGATCGCAAGCCCGAAGGAGGCGAGTTCCTCGGCGCGGTCGAGCAGCTTTTCGACGGTGGCCTCATCGAGCTCGACGATCTCGGGGATCAAGAGGATCTGCCGCTGCACGCCGTTCTTCGCCAGCGAGGCCTTCAGCTTCTCGTAGACGATGCGCTCATGGGCAGCGTGCTGGTCCACGACGATCAGGCCGTCGCGGGTCTGTGAGACGATATAGGTCTCGTGGATTTGCGTGCGCGCGGCGCCCAGCGGGCGGTCGAGGAGATCGGCGGGCGGCGCTTCCTCGAAGCGCACGTCGGCGGTGGGCGCGCCGACGTCGAACGAAGCCTGTTCGCGCTCGGCTAAAGCCGGCGCCACCGAGCCCTCGAAGCTCGGCAGGGGCGCAACAGGATGGGACGGTGAACGCCGCCAATCCCAATTGCCGGGCCTCGGCGCGAAGGACGGGCGGAAGGCGGAGATCGCCGCGCCGTCGGTATTGGCCGCGGTGCGCTTGCCCTCGCGCGCGAGGCCTTCCTTCAACGCATGCACGATCAGCGCGCGGACGAGGCCGGCATTGCGGAAGCGCACCTCGGTCTTCGCCGGATGCACGTTGGCATCGACCTCTTGCGCGTCGAGCGTGACGAACAGCGCCACCACGGGATGGCGATCACGCGGCAGATAGTCGGCATAGGCGGCGCGCACCGCGCCAAGGATGAGCTTGTCGCGCACCGGGCGGCCGTTGACGAAGAGATATTGCCCGAGCGCGTTGGCGCGGGTCAGCGACGGTGCGGCGGCAAAACCTTCGACCACAACGCCGTCGCGCTCGGCGCGCACTTCGATGGCACTGCTGCGGAAGTCGCTGCCGAGGATATCGCCCAGCCGCGTCAGCCGGCCGGGCGCGCCGGGCAGCGCCGCGGCCCAGGTCACCGGGGCGCGCTCTTCGCCCGCCAGCGTGAAGGCGATGTCGGGCCGCGCCATTGCGAGCCGTCGCACCACCTCGCGGATCGCTTCGGCTTCGGTGCGATCGGTCTTCAAAAATTTCAGCCGCGCCGGCGTTGCGTAGAACAGATCGCTGACCTCGACGCGGGTGCCTTGGCCGAGCGCCGCCGGCATGATGTCGGACTTCACGCCACCTTCGACGGACAGTGACCAGGCGTGCGGCTCGCCGGCATGGCGCGTGGTGATGCCGAGCTTTGCGACGGCACCGATGGACGGCAGCGCCTCGCCGCGGAAGCCGAGCGTGCGGATGCGCAGCAGATCCTCATCGTCGAGCTTGGAGGTGGCGTGGCGCTCTACCGACAAGGCAAGGTCGCCATGGGTCATGCCGCCGCCGTCGTCGGTGATGCCGATGCGCCTGCGACCGCCACCGTCGGTGAAAATGTCGATTCGGCTGGCGCCGGCGTCGATGGCGTTTTCGACCAGTTCCTTCACGACGCTCGCAGGACGCTCGACCACCTCGCCGGCGGCAATGCGGTTGACGACCTGTTCGGGAAGCTGGCGGACGGGCATGGCGGCGAATGTAGTCGGTTGCCCGCCAAAGCGCGAACGTGGGGGCGAAAAAAGTTGGTGAGAGCGCGAACCCTTCGCGGCGTCTTCCGCCTATCGGGACGGGAACGAACGGCCCTCGAGAGTGCCAAGAGGCGGATTTCGTGTTCTATCGCAAGAACCTGCCGGGATGGGAACGCGCGTTGCGCGTGATTACCGGGTGCGTCATGGTCGGCCGGAAGCTGGCATCGCCGTGAACTGACTAGTCGTCGAAACGGCGCCCGCTGCGGCCAGCCTTGATGTCGCTGCGGCGCTTCTTGCCTTCGAGGCGGCGCTGCTTGGAGCCGAGCGTCGGCCTGGTCGGCCGGCGCGGCGTCGGTCGCACCAGCGATTCCCGCAAGAGCTCCAGCAGGCGGTCGATGGCATCAGTGCGGTTGCGCTCTTGGGTGCGGAAGCGCTGGGCGTGGATCACGATCACGCCGTCCTTGGTCATGCGCTGGCCGGCAAGGCGGTCCAGCCGCGCGCGCGCATCGTCGGGCAGCGCGATCCTGTTGGTGTCGAAGCGCAGCTGGGCCGCGGTCGCGAGCTTGTTGACATTCTGTCCGCCCGGGCCGGAGGCGCGCACGAACGTGATGTCGATGTCGTTCTCGTCGATCGAAAGCGCGTGCGAGACCCGCAACATGGCGTCACCGGCAATGGAAAGTGACGCAGATGTAGCACATCCCCCGCGGAACGCGCGAAGTGCGCGTTCCGCGGCTGGCGGTTTGTGGAAAAGCTTTAGTTCGCCTTCGGCGCCGCGGCAGGCTGCGCTGCGGCCTGCGGGGCGCGGCCGACGACTACGGTCAGCAGGCCCTGGCCCCATAGCCGCTTGGAGACGCGCTTGGCATCCTCCAGCGTCACCGCGTCGACCAGCGCGTTGCGCTTCTCGATATAGTCGATCGGCAGCTTGTCGAGTTGATACTGCAGCAGCGCCTGCGCGAGCTTGGAGGACGTATCGAGCGAGAGCATCTGCGAGCCCTTGAGGAAGGACTTCGCGTCATCAAGCTCCTTCTGGGTCGGGCCTTCCTCCGCGATGCGGCGGATTTCCTGCTCGACCGCGTCGACGGTCTCGCCGGCACGGTCGGCACGGGTGCCGGTATTGCCGATGAACAGCGCGGAGTGCTCCATCCACATCAGCGATTCATAGACGGAATAGGCAAGACCGCGCTTCTCACGCACCTCGCGATAGAGCCGCGAGGACAGCCCCCCGCCGCCGAGAATGTGGTTGACGACATAGCCGGCCATGAAATCCGGGTCGTGGCGCAGGATACCCGGGCCGCCAAAGGTGACGACGGTCTGCGGCACGTCCAGCGGGATGAAAGCGCGCTGCGGCGGTTTCGCCGCGGCGACGTCGGTAACCGGCATGAGGTTGGACTTGGCCTGCAGGCCGCCAAAGGTCTTGTCGAGCAGTTTGCCCAGCGTGTCCGGATCGACGTCGCCGACGACGGCAATGCGCAGCGTGTCCTTTGCGATCACACGCGCGACGTAGTCGCGCAGGTCGGCCACCGTAATGGTGGGCACGCTCTCCAGCGTTCCGTTGGCGGAGCGGCCGTAAGGATGATCGCCATAGGCGACTTCGAGGAACTTGCGGCTCGCCAGCGAAGTCGGGTTGGTGGATTCGCGGCGCAGGCTGGACAGCACCTGGTTGCGGATGCGCTCGACGTCGGTGCTCTCGAAGCGAGGCGCCGACAGCGCGGAAGCCAGCAGCTCGAAGGCCTCGTCCTTGTTCTCCTTCAGCATGCGCAAGCTGCCGCGGAACGTATCGCGCGAGGAGGTGAAGCTGAGCTCGATGGCGCGGCGGTCAAGCCGTTCGTGGAAGGTCTTGGAATCGAGATCGCCGGAGCCCTCGTCGAGCAGGCTCGCGACCATGTTGCCGGTGCCGGGTTTTGCGGCGGGGTCCTGCGAGGCGCCGCCGCCGAAGGCATATTCCATCGCGATCAGCGGCACGGTGGCGTCCTGCACGAACCAGGCCTCGATGCCGCCGGGCGAAACCAGCCGCTGGATTTTCGCGGCGGCCTGCGACGGTGTGGAAGCGAGCGAAGACAGCACGAGCGCGGCGGCGCCGCCGATCAGCGCGGCGCGGCGGGTGATCAGAAAGCTCACGAACGTTTCTCCTCGCGCTTGGGCGCAGAATCCTTGATGAGATAGCCGGTGACCGAGCGCTTCTTGTCCAGCCACTTCTGTGCGACGTCGCGCACCTGCTCTGAAGTGACGGCGCGGATGCGATCCGGCCAGCTCCTGATGTCCTCGATGCTGAGCCCCGAGGTCAGCGCGCCGCCATACCAGCGCGCCATGGTCGTCTGGTTGTCCTGGGCGTAGACGGCCTCCGCAATCAGCTGCGTCTTGACCCGCTCGAGGTCTTCGGCGCGCGGCGGATTCTGCGAGAGGTCGGCGATGACGGCATCGATCGCCTGCTCGATCTGCGAGAACTCCACGCCGGGCTTGGGCGACACCGAGATCTGGAACTGGGTGGGATCGAGTGCGGTGCCCTGATAGCCGGCGCCCGCGCTGACTGCGAGCCGCTTGTCGATGACAAGCGCGCGGTAGAGATAGGAGTTGGCGCCTGATCCCATCAGCTGCGCCAGCACGTCGAGGGCTGCGCTTTCGCCAGCGGCGGCCGTGGTCGACGATGGCACGAGATAGTAGCGGCGGATGTTGGTCTGCTCGACGCGTGGGTCGGACAGCGTGACGGTGCGCGGAGCGGCCGGCACCGGCTCCTGCGGGCGGACGCGGCGCGCGGGGATCGAGGGCTGTGCCGGGATCGGGCCGTAGGATTTCTCCACCAGCGGGCGGACTTCACCAGCCTCGACGTCGCCGGCAATGATCAGGATCGCGTTGTTCGGTGCGTAGAAGCGCTTGTAGAACGCGAGCGCATCCTCGCGGTCGAGTTTCTCGATCTCCTGGCGCCAGCCGATCACCGGGCGGCCGTAAGGATGGTTGAGGTAGAGCGCAGCCATCATCTGCTCGGTCAGCCGCGCATCAGGATTGTTGGCGACGCGCATGTTGAATTCTTCCAGCACGACGTCGCGCTCGGGCAGAACGTTCTCGTCCTTGAGGATGAGGCCGGTCATACGGTCGGCTTCGAACTCGATCATGCGCGCGAGCTGGTCGCGCGGCACGCGTTGGTAATAACCGGTGTAGTCGGTCGAGGTGAAAGCGTTTTCGTTGCCGCCGACCTGGAGCACGGTCCTGGAGAATTCGCCGGCTGGATGCTTCGCGGTGCCCTTGAACATCAGATGTTCGAGGAAATGCGCAAGTCCCGACTTGCCCGGCGTCTCGTCTGCGGAGCCGACCTTGTACCAGATCATCTGCGTGACGACGGGCGTGCGGTGGTCGGGAATCACCACGACCTGCATGCCGTTTTGCAGCGTGAAGCTTGCGGGCGGATGCGGCTTGCCGTTGGTCTGGGCGGAAGCGCCTGCGGCGGCGAACGCGAGCAGGGCGGCGAGAAAGGGTGCAGCAAAGCGATTTGAGAGCATCATGACCTGTCGGAACAGTCCGGACAAAATTGTCCGGAAATATTGGCGGGGTATACCCCGCGCGCAGCGCCGGCAATCGTCACGAAGGCGAGAGATCGGCTTAATTAATCTTTACAATCGCCGATGACCGAACTGCATTGCTTGTTCAGCGATTCCTTCGGTCCGGTGCCGTAAGCGAAATTCGGCGAGGGCGTCTGATAGCCGACCGGTGGCTGAGTCAGGGTTTCCCGCGGCGGCTCGCCCTTGAATTCGGCGGACTCGGACTTGTTGCCCTTGAAGAAGCCGAGAACGCCGCCCTCGTAGCCGAGTTGCGACGGCGTCAGCATGACAGGGGCGCTGCCCGGCCGTTCGACCGACTCGCCGCCGGTGGACTTGCCGGTGGTCTTTTGATTCAACTCGCTCGGCAACAGCGTGCGGGCCGACTGCTGCGGATCCTTGCTGGCTTTTTTCCGCGCGGCGATCGCAGCCTTGCGGCGCGCTTCGTCGGGGTCCTTTGGCCAGTTCGGGACCTTGGCCTCCGCGGCCGTGGTGCCGGGCGGCGGCAGGTCGAGCTTCGGCGGCACGACCAGCGGCGAGCGCTCGCGATAGTCGATACCGCGGTTCTCCATGTTGGTGCCGCCGACGCCGCGCATGATGTTGTCGATGATCTTCTCTTCGAAGGTCATGTCGTCATCGTCATCATCGCCCGCACGCACGGGGCCCGATGCGATGACGAGACCGATGCCGAAGGCGGCAGCCGTGAACCAGGCCACCCGTGCGAGCTTTGCCCGCACCATCCATCCGCTCGCTTCGGTCTTGCGCATCGCGCTGTTCCTGCTCACAAATTTCAAGGATGCCCACCGTTTGCGGCGGGCGCATTTCGAGGGTTCGTATCGGCCGGGATCAGGGCGCTTTTGCGGCGGGTACCCCCAGCAGGGAATCATACAATAGGGCCGCTACCCCGGCAACGATGGCCACATCGGCGATGTTGAACACGTACCAATTGTAGGTTTTTCCGGCGATTTCGATGTGAAATAGGGCGAAATCGACCACCGCGCCGTACAGGAAGCGGTCGATGGCGTTGCCGATGGCCCCGCCGATGATGAGGCCCAAGGCAATGGTGGCGAGCATGGTGCGCGACCAGGCCATCCACACCGCCAGTGCGATCACGGCGGCCGCCTTCACCAGGGTCAGGATCGCCTGCGCGATCCAGCTGTCATTCTGGAACCAGCCGAAGCTGATGCCGACGTTCCAGGCCAGCCAGAGATCGAAGAATGGCGTCACCTTGACGACGCCACGTCGGCCCAGGTCGAACACATGGAGCAGCCACAGCTTGCTCGCCTGATCGAGCACGAGCGCGGCCAGCGCCGCGATGATGCCGGCGCGCAGCGGGCCGCTGGCTGGCTTGTCCGTTCCGGTCACCTATCGGGCTTTCTTGCGACGCTTCTTGCCGGGACTCTTCCTGCCGGCGATGGAGGTCTTGGCCCGGACCGACTTCTTCGCCTTGGCACCCTTGCTGGCTTTGGCCTTGCCGGCTTTGGCCCTACTGGTTTTGGCTTTGGCTGCGACAGTTTTCTTTGCCTTGGCCTTTTTACCGGCTTTGGCCTTCGCTGCAGTTTTCTTGGCCTTGGTGCCTTTCTTGGCCTTGGCGGCCTTCTTTGCTCCGGCTTTCTTGCCGGCCTTGGCTGCGCTCGTTGTCCTTGCCTTGGCCTTCTTGTTGACGGAGGCCTTCGTCGATACCGCGGGCTCTTTCGCCTCGTCAGTGCTGCTTGCGGCGATAACCTGCTTGCGCTCACGCGGCTCAGCCACAAGCGAGGCTGTCTCTGCACCGGCGTGGTCGGCAGCCTTTGGTGAGATGGTCTGCGGCAATGCAGCT
>DATEJC010000020.1:0-2432 GCA_035278345.1 Bradyrhizobium sp.
CCATTGCCGTGCTGGCGCTGGCCGCCAGCGCCGATCCACGCGCTTTCACCCGCGCACCCGATGGCCGCGCGATGGTCGGAGGTCGCATCGTGCGTCTTCTTGTTGCGACCATGCTGGGCCGCAGCACTTCGCCCGCGCCATTGCATCAACAGATCGCGCAGGCCTGGGCGCCCGACAACAAATACGCACCCGACCTTATTCGCCGCGCGCTGGTGCTGCTCGCCGATCACGAGCTGAACGCCTCCACCTTCACGGTGCGTTGTGCCGCCTCCACCGGACTCAATCTCTATGACGCCGTTATCGCAGGCCTCGCCGCACTGAAGGGGCCGAAGCATGGCGGCGCCGGCGTGCTGGCCTCGCGCCTGG
Organism: Bradyrhizobium sp.; assembly: GCA_035278345.1. Taxonomy (GTDB): domain Bacteria; phylum Pseudomonadota; class Alphaproteobacteria; order Rhizobiales; family Xanthobacteraceae; genus Bradyrhizobium. The sequence goes on from DATEJC010000020.1 coordinate 367, forward strand.
TGAAGACCATGGTCGACAATGACGTCGCGCCTGTCATTCGCGAGCGCGTCGCGCTGGGCGAGCGGTTTGCCGGCTTCGGTCATGGCGTCTACAAGCGCGGCGATCCGCGCGCGATGTCTCTATTGGAAGCGCTGACGCGCGCGGGCGCGCCGCGCAAATTCACCAGGGAGATTCCCGAGCGGATCGCGGAGGCGACCGGCGAATTCGTCAATATCGATTATGCGCTGGCCGTGCTGGTGCATGCGCTGCGGATGCCGGCGGGCAGCGAGCTCGCGTTGTTCGCGATGTCCCGAAGCGTCGGCTGGATCGCCCATGCCAGCGAACAATTGCAGCATGGCAAGCTGATCCGCCCCCGCGCGCGCTACGTCGGACCTGCGCCGGGACGCAGCACCTCGACGAAGAGCCTGTAGGGCTATTTCGCAGATTTCGTCGCGCGGCGACGACGCACGATCCAGATTGTCGCCCCTACGACTGCGGCGCCGACGACAACTGCGATGATCCACACATGCTTTCCGACGTGATGCTGGTGCGACAGCCCGGCATAGTGATGCAGCGCCGAGATCGCGAGCACGCCGGGCAGGGTGTGCGCTGCGGCCCACATCAGGATCGCAACGACGTTGACGCAATAAAACTTCCACGGCTCCATGCCGAGCGAGCCTGCGGTGATCGGCACGAAGGCGCGGATCGGCGGCACGAACCGCGCAAAGAAAACCGCCAGCGTGCCCCAGCGATGGAAGAAGGCTTCGCTCTCGTCGATCAGCTGCGGATACTTCGCCAGCGGCCAGGCATTGAGGATCTCACGCTGGCGGCGATGCCCGATCCAGAACGCGGTGCCGTCGCCGATCAGCGCACCGGCCACGGCCGCCGCCAGCACGCCTTCGAAGCGCAGTTCACCGCCGGGCACCAGCGCGCTCAAGGCCAGGATCACGGTCGAGCCCGGGATGACGGCGCCGACGATCGGCACCGCCTCGAGCAGGGCGGCGAGGAACAGCGTCAAATAGCCAAGCCACGGGTGGGCCGAAACGAACGCGATCAGGGGGTCGAGGAAGGTGGTCACAAATTTCCCGTTTCGGCGGTGCGGTGTTTCTGACCTTACAACTGATCGGAGGGGCGCAAAGCGCCTTGGAGGGCACCGTTCAGGCAAAAGTGCGGCGTGATTCGCAGGGCAGCCTTCCAAAATCCGCGATCAGCCCCTATCTCAATGAAAAGGCTGTGGAACTTTGATTGCGCGGCGGGCTTCTGCCGGCCCGTGCTCTCTGATAGGCTTCGAACAGCCCCCAATCCGCAGCCATTCAGACAATCTGGTTTCGGAACGCGTCCGAGGCCTCGGAGGATTTATGACGACCGCCGCCACGTCCAAGAGCCAAGAAATCACGGGATTGCCCGACATGAAGGTGTCGGTCCGGCAGGTGTTCGGTATCGATAGCGATCTCGAAGTGCCGGCCTATTCCGAAGTGGACCCGCATGTTCCCGAAGTCGATACGGACTACCGCTTCGACCGCGCCACCACGCTCGCCATCCTCGCCGGCTTTGCCAAGAACCGCCGCGTCATGGTGACCGGCTATCACGGCACCGGCAAGTCGACCCATATCGAGCAGGTCGCCGCGCGCCTGAACTGGCCCTGCGTGCGCGTCAACCTCGACAGCCACATCAGCCGTATCGATCTCGTCGGCAAGGACGCCATCGTCGTCAAGGAAGGCAAGCAGGTCACCGAGTTCCGTGACGGCATTTTGCCGTGGGCGCTTCAGCACAACGTCGCGCTGGTGTTCGACGAATACGACGCCGGCCGCCCCGACGTGATGTTCGTGATCCAGCGCGTGCTGGAAGTTTCGGGCCGCCTGACCCTGCTCGACCAGAACAAGGTGATCAAGCCGCACCCGGCGTTTCGCCTGTTCTCGACGGCGAACACCGTCGGCCTCGGCGACACCTCGGGCCTCTATCACGGCACGCAGCAGATCAACCAGGGCCAGATGGACCGCTGGTCGATCGTCACCACGCTCAACTATCTCGGCCATGACGAGGAAGTTGAGATCGTGCTGGCGAAGGCGCGCCACTATCGCACGCAG
>DATEJC010000021.1:0-2785 GCA_035278345.1 Bradyrhizobium sp.
TCCGGACCTCGACATGGTGGTGTCCGACATCAACATGCCCCGGATGGACGGGCTGTCGCTGCTGGCGAAGCTGCAGGAGGCGGACGACAAGAAGTCCACCATCATCGTTTCCGCCTATGGCGACATGAGCAATATCCGCACCGCCATGAACCGCGGCGCCTTCGACTTCCTCACCAAGCCGATCGATTTCGCCGACCTCGAGGCCACCATCGCCAAAACCATCCGCCACGTCGAGATCCTGCGCGAGGCGCGGCGGCGACAGGCTGAGGCGGAACGGGCCCATGCCTCGCTGTCGCGCTATTTCTCGCCGCAGCTGGCCAGCCGACTGGCCGGCGGCGTGGGCGACAACGGCATGGAGGTGCATCGCCGTGATGTCGCGACGATCTTCACGGACGTCACGAGCTTCACCTCGCTGGTCGAGAATATCGCCCCCGAAGTGCTGAGCAAGCTGCTCAACGAATATACCGGGGGCATGACCGAGATTGTGTTCGCCCACGAAGGAACGGTCGGCAAGATCATCGGCGATGGGATCCATATCCTGTTCAATGCTCCCGGTGACCAGCCCGACTACGCGACGCGCGCGGTAGCCTGTGCCCATGAGCTCGATAGCTGGGCCGAGGAATTCAAGCGGCGCTGGAGAGCCGAGGGCGTGAACTTCGGGACGACGCGCGTCGGGGTTCACGCCGGGCCGGCGCTGGTCGGCAATTTCGGCGGAAGCAAGTTTTTCGACTACACGGCTCACGGCGACACCATCAACACCGCGGCACGGCTTCAGGCAGCCAACAAGTTCCTGGGCACGCGCATCTGCGTCAGCGAGTCCGTGGCTCGGGCGGCGGAAAATTTCAGGGGACGGCCGGTCGGCGATATCGTGCTGCGCGGCCGCAGCGAGCCGCTGCGCGCCTATGAGCCGCTGCGGGAAGATACCTTCGCGTCAGCCGCGACGGTGCAGTACTCGGAAGCCTTTGCCAAGCTCGAGGCGGGCGATGCCGGCGCGATGCCGGCTTTCGCGGCGCTGGTTGGCGCGCATGCCGACGATCCGCTCGCCGGTTTCCATCTCAAACGCCTGCTCAACGGCGCCAAGGGCGTCCGCATGCAGCTGGAATAAGAAGAAGCGAAAAGGGAGCCAACATGACGAGCGATTTTGCGGCCGGCAATTACCGGTTCATTCCGGCCGTGTTCCAGTATTCGGCGGGCGCCGCCGCACTTCCCGGCTACGAAGTCGAGCGCGTGCGCTTTGACAGGATGCCGAAGCTGGCGGAAGGGTTTGCGAAGATCGCCGAATACATCAAGGCCGCCGGCCGGCCGCTGACCTCGTTCTGTGCCTGCGAGCTGCGCTCGCCCGCCGCCTTCACCGATCAGGGCTTTTTCGAATTCAACCAGCATTACGTGAAGACGCTCACCGAATGGGGCATCTATGACGGCAAGACCAACCCGGTCGCGCGCAGCAATGTCTGCCCCGAGATCGATCCGCCGGCGGAGCCGTCGTTCTACGCATTCTCCTTCGTGCGGCCGAGCACGAATTCGACACCGAGCTTTGTGATCGCCGGCAGCGGCGAGGCGGTGGAAGGGGCGGGGCCTTATTCGGAGCGCGCGGTGCGCTATCGCGATCTCAGCCCGGATGGAATTAAGGACAAGGTCCGCCGTGTCGTCGGCGCCATGGAGAGCCGCATGGGCGCCTTCGGCTTTGGCTGGAAGGATGCGACGGCGGCGCAGGTCTACACCGTCCGCGACTACCATCACGCCGTTGCCGACGAGCTGGTGAAGCGCGGCGCCGCGCGATCGGGACTGACCTGGCACTTTGCCCGGCCGCCGGTGATCGATCTCGAATACGAGATGGACTGCCGCCGCGTGAGCCGGGAGATCGTGATCTAGGCGCGTTCGCGCGGGTCGAGCGCGTCGCGCAGCCCGTCGCCGACCAGGTTGAAGGAGAGCACGACGAGGAAGATTGCAAGGCCGGGCCAGGTCGCCATCCAGGGTGCGCTGGTCAGGAAGCGTTGCGCGGCATTGAGCATGCTGCCCCAGGACGGCGCCGGCGGCTGCTGGCCAAGGCCAAGGAAGGAGAGGGCAGCTTCCGCAATGATCGCCGCGGCGATCGACAGTGTCGCCTGCACCAGCAGCGCCGGCAGGATGTTCGGCAATATGTGGAACAGCGCGATGCGCCAGGGCGGATTGCCCATGGCCCGCGCCGCCTCGACATAGTCCTCGACCTTGACGCTCATCACCTGGCCGCGGGTCAGGCGAATGAAGATCGGGGTTGCCGAGATGCCGATCGCGATCATGGCGTTGCCGAGGCTGGGGCCGAGGAACGCGGCGAGCGCAATGGCGAGGATCAGGAACGGGCAAGCCAGCATCGCATCGGTGATGCGGCTGATCAGCGCGTCGATGAAGCCGCCGCGATAGCCGGCAAGCAGCCCAAACGGAACGCCGATCGCGAGCGCAATGCCGACCGAAATCGCACCCGCCATCAGCGAAGCCCGCGCGCCATAGATGACGCGGGCGAGGATGTCGCGGCCGAGATCGTCGGTGCCGAACCAGTGCTGCGCCGAGGGCGCCTTGCGCACCAGCGACCAACTGGTGGCGATGGGGTCATAAGGCGAGACGAACGGCGCGAATACCGCGATGAGGATAAAGGCTGCGATCACGGCGAGGCCGACGACGGCGCCCTTGCGCTTGAACAGACGCCGCAGCGCGCGCCTTGCCGGGCTTTCCAGCTCGTCGGAGATGACGGGAACAGCCCCGATGACGGCATCGGTCATGACTATCCCCTCAGCCGCGGGTTGACGAG
>DATEJC010000022.1:0-8337 GCA_035278345.1 Bradyrhizobium sp.
GATACAGAGCCAGGACGAGGTCGCGGAATTCCTGCATTTCATGCTGGAGCGGGTGCGCGCGCCGCTGTTCATCGACGGATCGGAGCTTTTTGCATCCGTTTCTGTCGGTGTCAGCCTGTATCCCGAGCACGGCAGGAGCTACGAGGCGCTGCGCCATAACGCCGACATCGCAATGTACCGCGTGAAGAACGCCGGCAAGGGCACGGCAGCGTTTTTCGACGACAGCATGGAGCGCGAGGCGCAGGCACGTGCCAAGGTCGAGCAGTCGCTGCGGCTCGCCATCCTGGAAAAGCGCTTCTGCTGCGTGTTCCAGCCCAAGGTCGATATCCGCACCCGCGAGGTCAAGGGCATCGAGGCGCTGGTCCGCCTGCGCGACGATGAGGGCGTGATCCAGGCGCCCGGCACCTTCATCAACCTGGCGACCGAGCTCGGGCTGATCGACGAGCTGACGCATCTGGTACTGGCCGAGATCGTCAAGTCGATCGACCTGATCAACGAGACCTTTGGCGCGGAAGCGACCATCAGCATCAACGTCGCGGCCAAGCAGGCCGGTAATGCCGACTTCATGCGCCCGTTCGCGGAAGCGCTGGAGAGAACCGGCTTCCCGAAACGTTTCATGATCGAGGTGACGGAAGACGCCTTCGTCACCAAGACGCATTTCCACGACGAGATCCTGCCTGTCTTCCGCAAACTCGGCGTCAAGATCTCGATCGACGATTTCGGCATCGGCTATTCGTCGCTGTCCGCGCTCGCCGACATCACCGCTGACGAGATCAAGATCGATCGCTCCTTCATCACGGACATCCATAAGCGGCCGCGCAGCCAGGGCATCCTGCGCGCCATCGAATCGCTGTCGGAAGCGCTCGGCATGACCGTGGTCGCCGAAGGTATCGAGACCCACGAGGAGCTCGCCTACCTGCAGGCCGCCACACGGATCCGCTACGCGCAGGGCTATTATTTCGACAAGCCGATCTACCTCGAGGATCTGAAGACGGTGACTCCGCTGACGAGCGAGTCGCGGACAAGCCTCGCCAGCCGCCCGGCGCAGGAGACCCGCAGCGGCTATTCGCGGGCTTCCCGCTATCGCCGCTGAAGCCGCGCACGCTCCTCATTAATTCCGCGTTAGCCATCGCGGGCGGGCGTCCGCGCAGGCGCAGCCCGGATGCCGGATGGATTAAGACCGGAGTAACCGGATTTCCTAACGCGAATGCCATTTCTCGTGTTGTACCCACGGGTTGCAGGGGCTGGGTTGATGCGTGAATTGCTTGCCAGGATGACGAGTTGGGTTGCCGCGACCGACGCTTCGCGCGCTGTTCCGGCGCCCGTGCGCCGCGGCCCCGTGATGTGGCTCTTGCTGTGCGGCGCGCTGCTTGCAGCCGCGATCCTGGTCAGCACCGCCGTCATGGTCGACCAGTTCCGCGAGCGCGCGCTAAGGAACGGCGAACGCGAGCTCGAAAATACCGTGCTGCTGCTGACCCGTCACTTCGACCAGAAGTTCGAGGATTCCGAGATTATGGTCCGGAACATCATCTCCCAGATGGAGATTTCCGCGATCACGTCGCCGGAGTTGTTCAAGAGCCGGCTATCGGGCGCCGAGGCGCGAGAACGGCTGAAATCCCGGGTCAGCGCGCTGTCCTTTTTCGGCCACGTCAGCATTTTCGACGCCGATGGAAACCTGATCAACTCCTCCGGCGACTGGCCGCGGCCGGACATCAACATCGGAGAGCGCGCCTACTTCAAGGCGCTGAAATCCGGCGATCCGTCGACGTCGGTCCTTGCCGCATCGGTGCGCAGCTATTTCACGGGCCCCTGGACCACCGTGATCGCCTACCGTCTGAGCGCACCGGACGGCACCTTCCTGGGCATGATGGGCCGCCGCATCGACCCCAGCGATTTCGAGAAGTTCTTCGCAACCATCACGCTCGGCCAGGGCGCTGCGGTTGCCATGTTCCATCGCGACGGCACGCTGATCGCGCGCTATCCGCATGTCGCGACCCTGATCGGCCAGAATTTCCGCGATGCGCCCCTGGTGAGCAGCGTGGAGAAGCGGGGCGGCCTGCAGACGCTGCGGGTCACCAGCCCGGTCGACGGCCAGGAGCGCATCGGCTCGGCCGCGGCGCTGCGCGACTATCCGCTCACGGTGGTTGCGACGAAGGCGATTCCGAGCGTGCTGAACGACTGGCGCGACCAGACCCGCGCCATGATCGCAGGCGCCGGCTTGCTGACGCTGGCGATTGGCGTGACGCTGCTGCTGATCATCAGGCAGGTCAACCGGCAGAACCGCGAATCGCAGCAGCGGCTGGCATCGCAGAAGCAGCAGCTCGACACTGCGCTCAACAACATGACGCAGGCCCTCGTGCTGTACGACGACGCCGAACGCCTCGTGCTGTGCAACCAGCGCTTCATCGACATGTTCGGCCTGTCGCCCGAGATCGTAAAGCCAGGCGCCACCGCCCGCGACGTATTGCAGCACCGTGTAGCGACAGGTTCAATTGAAACCGACCCCAACGAGTTCTACGACAAGCTCCAGGGCAGCCTCACCAGCGGCGAAACCAGCACCACCATCGCGAGCTCGGCGGACGGCCGCTGGTTCCAGATCGTCAACCAACCCCTGCCGCAGGGCGGTTGGGTGGCGACCATCGAGGATATCACGGAGCGGCAGCGGCTCGAGCAGGAGCGCGACCGCAATTACGCTTTCCTGAGCGAGATCCTCGATCACATTCCCTCGCAGATCACTGTCAAGGACGCGCGCGACCGCCGCTATCTGCTCGCCAACCGCGTCGCCGAGGAGCAATTCGGCCTGTCGCGCGACCAGATCGTCGGCAAGTCCGCCGCCGACCTGTTTCCAAAACATTCCGCCGACATCATCGCCGCTGATGACGAAAAAACGCTGCAGTCCAACGGACTATTCAAGGACGAGCACCTGTGGGACAGCCAGGCGCTCGGCAAGCGCTACATCACCTCTACCCGCATCGCGATCCGCGATGGGGCCGCCGGGCCTATCCGCTATATCATCAACGTGGTCAACGACGTCACCGAGCGGCGGCGCGCCGACGAGAAGATCGCGCACCTCGCCCATTACGACCCGCTGACCGACCTGCCCAACCGCGTGCTGTTCCGCGAGCAGATGGAGCACGAGCTGCAGAAGGTCGCACGCGGCGAGCAGTTCGCGCTGCTTTACATCGACATCGACGAATTCAAGGGCATCAACGACTCGCTCGGCCATCATGTAGGCGACGAACTGTTGAAAGCGGTTGCCGGACGCATCCGGGGCTGCGTCCGCGAGAACGATCTGATCGCCCGGCTCGGCGGCGACGAGTTCGCGGTGATCCAGACTGGCGTCAAGGGCGTCAATGACGTGCTGGATTTCGTCACGCGAATTCGCGAGGCGGTGCGCCAGCCGTTCCAGTGCCTGGGCCATCATCTGTCGTCCGACGCCTCGATCGGAATCGTGCTGGCGCCGCAGGACGGCACCGACATCGACCACCTGATCAAGAATGCTGATCTGGCGATGTACGGCGCCAAGGCCGAGGGCCGCCGCACCTATCGGTTCTTCGAGCCGGAAATGGACGCCAGCGCCAAGGCGCGGCACGCGCTGGAGCAGGATCTGCGCCTTGCGCTGACCAATGGCGGCTTCGAAATCCACTATCAACCGCTGGTCGACCTGAAGAGCGATCGCGTGACCGGCTGCGAGGCGCTGGTGCGCTGGCGCCATCCCGAACGCGGCATGATCTCGCCGGCCGCCTTCATTCCGGTCGCGGAAGACACCGGCCTGATCGTCGAGCTCGGCGAATGGGTGCTGCGCACGGCCTGCGCCGAAGCCGCGAACTGGCCGGAGCATGTCCGCCTTGCGGTCAACGTCTCCCCGATTCAGCTGCGCGAGCCGACGCTGGCGCTGAAGATCGCAAGCGCGCTCGCTGCCTCCGGCCTGCCGGCCAACCGGCTCGAGATCGAGATCACCGAGGCCGTGCTGATCGGCGACGATGCTACCGCGCTTGCCATCCTGCACGAGCTGAAAGCGATCGGCGTGCGCATCGCGCTCGACGATTTCGGTACCGGCTATTCCTCGCTGAGCTATCTGAAGCGCTTCCCCTTCGACAAGATCAAGATCGACCGCTGCTTCGTCACCGACATCACCGAGGCCGACGGCTCGTCCGTCATCGTCCAGGCGGTGGTGAACATCGCGGCCTCCTGCAACATGACGACGGTGGCCGAAGGCGTCGAGACGGCGCAGCAGAAGGAGATGCTGCGCACGCTCGGTTGCACCCAGATGCAGGGCTTCCTGTTCTCCGGCGCCAAGCCGAGCGCGGAAGTCCGCAAGCTCCTAGTCCCTTCCTCCGGCGACGACGTGGCGGCGGTGGCATGATGGCGCACGATCCGACCAGAACGCGGAAAAGCGCGGATGCGGCCAACCACTATGCCGCCCGGCTGTTGCAGCATCTGGTGGTGCCGACCTTCGTGATCGACGCCGACCGCCGCGTGGTGGTGTGGAACCGCGCCTGCGAGCGGCTCACCGGCGTGCCCGCCACCGAAGTGCTGGGCACCCGCAATCACTGGCAGGGCTTCTACGAGGACGACCGCTACTGCCTTGCCGACCTCGTCGCGCTCGGCCGCCAGGACCTGATCGGCGATCTCTATTCCGAATTCGTCGCGACCAAGGACGACAGCGTCGGCTCCAGCGCCGAGAACTGGTGCGTGATGCCCCGGCTCGGCAATCATCTGTATCTCGCCATCGACGCCGGTCCGATCCATGACGACGACGGCAATCTGATCGCCGTGGTCGAGACGCTGCGCGACATGACCGACCAGAAGCGCGCCGAGATGGCGCTGAAGACGCTGGCCGCCAAGGACGCGCTGACGGGGCTTGCCAACCGCCGCTCCTTCGACCAGGCCATCGAGATGGAATGGTCGCGCGCGGACCGCTCGGGGCGGCCGCTGGCGCTGTTGTTCGCCGACGTCGATCATTTCAAGCTGTTCAACGACAATCACGGCCATCAGCGCGGCGACGAATGTCTGCGCGACATCGCCGGCATCATCGGCAAGACCGCGATCCGGCCGACCGATCTTGCCACCCGCTATGGCGGCGAGGAGTTTGCCATCATCATGCCGGACACCGACATGGCCGCCGCCTCCGCCGTAGCCGAGCGGCTGCGCCACGCAGTCGCCGAGATGCGCATTGCGCTCGGTGAGCCCGCCGGCGATGGCTGCGTCACGCTCAGCGTCGGCGTTGCAACCTACGTGCCCGGCCAGGAAGTGGTCGGTCCGGACTGGCTGATCGGCCAGGCCGACCAGGCGCTGTATGCCGCCAAACATCTCGGCCGCAACCGCGTGGTCACCACCGACAACATGCTGCTGGAGCTCGCGAAAGCCCGCCTCACCCGCGCTGCCGCCGCCGAGCCCGCCCAGCCGCCGCGCAAGGCGCGCGGCTAGCCTGCCCATCTTCAAAAGCAAGCCCTACCGCGCGGTTTTCGCCGCGCCTATATTCCCGCGTGTCCTCTAGTTGAGCATGATCTACGAAACCGGTCTCCGCTTTTCGGGATCATGCTGTAGCCTTGCGGGGTTTGCCATGCAGCCTGTCTCCATCATCCTCAACGTCCTCTGGATTCTCGTCGGCGGCGCCTGGATGGCCTTCGGCTGGCTGGTCGCGGCCGTGATCATGGCGATCACCATCATCGGCCTGCCCTGGGCCCGCGCGGCGTTCAACATCGCGGTCTATACGCTGCTGCCGTTCGGCTCGCGCGCGGTGAACCGCGAGGAGGTCACCGGCATTCCCGACACCGGTACCGGCCCCTTGGGCGTGATCGGCAACATCATCTGGTTCGTTCTCGCCGGCTGGTGGCTTGCGCTCGGGCACCTCATCACGGCAATCATCTGGGCCGTGACCATCATCGGCCTGCCCTTTGCCTGGGCGCATCTGAAGCTTGCCGGCATCGCGCTATGGCCGATCGGCAAGACGATCGTGCCGGCGTAGCGTTTCACAGGTATTTCAAAATGGCCTTGTTTCTCGTCGTCTCGACCCCGCGCCCCGAACGGCCCTCCGAAATGGCGGCGCGGCGGCAGAGCTTTTGGCCGTGGATCGGAAAGTATGAATCGGCCGGCACCTGCAAGCAGATCTACGCCCGCGTCGGCCGCGGCGCGGTCGCGGTGTTCGACGTCGAGAGCAACGAGGTTCTGCACCGCATCCTGAACGAATGGGCCGACATCATCCCGGCCGAGTTCGATGTCTATCCGCTGGTGGACGTTGAAGCCACGCGCAAGATGCTGGCGGCGCAAGTGGCGGCGAACAAGGCAACGTAGCCCGAAAGGGGCAAGACGATCGCGTTCCGACAGTCACCAGCCGCGAACCTGAGGCCGGGCCGGGAGCGGGCGCCGCTACCGCACCTGAAGGAGATGATCATGAGCGATACCGAACGCTATCTCCGCCAGGCGATCGCACTCGCGCAGGCCAACCTGCGCGCGGGCGGCCGGCCTTTTGGCGCGGTCATCGTCAGGGATGGCGCGGTTGTTGCAACCGGCGTCAACGAGATCCTCAGTACCAACGATCCGACTGCGCATGCCGAACTGACGGCGCTGCGTGCCGCAAGCCGGAAGCTCGCCACGCCGAACCTCGTCGGTTGTGCCGTCTATGCCAGCGGCCATCCTTGCCCGATGTGCATGGCCGCGATGCGCCTCGCCGGTGTTGGCGAGGTCTACTACGCCTATTCAAATGATGACGGCGCGCCCTATGGGCTGTCCACGGCGTCGGTCTATGCCGAGTTGGCCAAGCCCTTTTCCGAACAGTCGATGAAGATCAGCTATGTGCCGGTGCGACTGGAGTCCGAACCCGATCTCTACGCCGAGTGGAAGCGGAGACAGGCATCGTAAGGTGGGCACGCTGCGTTTAACCCACCCTGCGGACTGCTCTAACCATCCTATCGCATCACGCCGCCAGCCGGCCGCGGTTGTTCTCCGCAAGGATAGGGCGGATCAACCGGCCGAAACGCTCGGCTTCTTCGTCATGCAGATAGCCGGACAGGCAAAACGAATGGCAGCCCGCGTCGATGAATTGCTGCAGGGTCGCCGCGCATTGCTCGGGATTGCCGACGACGCAAATTCCCGCGCCGGGCCGCACCTTGGTGATGCCGGTCCACAGGTGCGGGAGAAGCAGATCGCCGTGCTCGCGGGCGAGCTGCTGCACGCGCAGGTTTGCTTCCGACTTGTTGTAGAGCGTCTTCATCTCCTGCTTCTGCCGCTCGGTGGCGTGACGCACCAGTTGATCGGCGGCCTCCCAGGCATCCTTTTCGTCTTCCCGGCAGATCACCTGCAACCGCATGCCGAAACCGATCTCGCTTCCCCGGCCATGGGCGCGCGCCATCTCCCTGATCTCGGCGATATTGGTGGCGATCTTCTCCGGCAGGTCGCCCCAGAACAGGTGCACGTCGGAATGCTTTGCCGACAATTCCCAGGCCTGGCGCGAGCCGCCGCCGAGATAGAATTTCGGGTGCGGCTGTTGCAGCGGCCGCGGACGGATGAAGGCGCCGGAGATCTTGTGAAACTGGCCGTCGAAATGCACGGGGCCGCGCGTCGACCACAGCGCCTTGAGGATGGACACTTCTTCCTCCATCAGCGCGTAGCGCTCCTCCTTGGCGTAGCGCACGCCTTCGGCCTCGACCTCGCTCTCGTTCTGGCCCGCGATCAGATTGATGCAGATGCGCCCGCCCGACATCTGGTCGAAGGTCGAGATCATCTTGGCCATCAGCACCGGATTGATATAGCCCGGCCGCGCCGCGATCAGCGGCTTGATCTTGGACGAGCGCGCCGCCATGAAGGCGCCCGCGATCCACGCCTCCCAACATACCGAGCCGACGGGAATCAGGAGATATTCGAAGCCGGCCTGCTCGGCCGCCGCCACCACGCGCTCGCACAGTTCCACCGAGCCCGGGATCTGCGCCTCCGGCAGCCCATAGGCCGTGGTGTCGCCATGTGTCGGCAGATACCAGCCAAATTCCAGCGGCCGCATGCGCGTTTCTCCCGTTTTTGCGCGTGAGGCGAGGCCCGCGCGATTGTCGTTGCAGCCAGTTTACAGCTTGCCACGGCCGCGACAATCGCCCCTCGCGCCCGGTTGCCCGCGACCGGCCAATCGGCTAAATGAGAGCGCTCCGCGCCCGTAGCTCAGCTGGATAGAGCGTTGCCCTCCGAAGGCAAAGGTCACACGTTCGAATCGTGTCGGGCGCGCCAGCCTGCTTCGAGGTTTCGCTCCGCAGTGCCGGATCACACGTTGGGTGTGAGAGACATGCGGACCGCGAGACGTCGCTTCTCCTCCGTTCGCCGTTAGGCGCTTCTACCGGGCCCTCAAAG
>DATEJC010000023.1:0-18022 GCA_035278345.1 Bradyrhizobium sp.
CCTTCCGGCAACATGCCGTGCGGTTTTCGTCTCCCGTCTATCCCGGCGAGACCGTCACCATGGAAATGTGGAAGGACGGCAACGTGATTTCATTCGAGGCAAAAGTGAAGGCGAGGGGCGTCACCGTCATCAAGAGTGGCAAGACGGTGCTCGGCTAAGAAATACGGGAGGAATTGCGATGGGATTACTCGACGGCAAGGTGGCGCTGATCACCGGCGCGGGCGGCGGACTCGGTGAAGCCTACGCCAAGCTGTTCGCGCAGGAAGGCGCGGCGGTCGTGGTCAACGACCTCGGCGGCCCGCGCGATGGCTCGGGTTCCGATAAATCGATGGCGCAGAAGGTGGTCGACGAGATCAAGGCCAATGGCGGCCGCGCGGTGGCCAACGGCGCCGATATCTCGACCATCGCAGGCGGCCAATCGGTGTTCGACGACGCCGTCAAGAATTTCGGGCGCGCCGATATCCTGGTGAACAATGCCGGCATCCTGCTGGATGAGACCTTTGCCAAGGCCAAGGAAGCCAACTGGGACAAGGTGATCAGGGTGCACCTGAAAGGCACCTTCTGCTGCACCCAGCCGGTGTTCAAATGGATGCGCGAGAACGGCGGCGGCGTCATCGTCAACACCTCCTCGACCTCGGGCCTGATCGGCAATTTCGGCCAGACCAATTACGGCGCGGCCAAAGGCGGTATCTGGGGCCTGTCCAACGTGCTGGCGATCGAGGGCCGCAAATATAACATCCGGATCTGGACGCTGGCGCCCGGCGCGCTGACCCGCATGACTGCAGACCTGCCCCGCTACAAGGAGAACCCCGGTGCGGCGCTCGGTCCGGACGGAATCGCGCCGGCCGTGCTATACATGGTTTCGGACCTCTCCGGCGACCAGACCGGCAAGGTGCTCGGCGTCTCCGGCCCGCGCGGCGTTCGCGAGATGCGGATGATGGAAATGGAAGGCTGGACGCCGCCTTTCACGGGATGGAAGGCCGAGGATATCGTCACCCACGCCAAGGAAATCTTCTTCTCCGAAGAAGACATCAAGAAATCGGCGCGGAGATTCAAGTAATGGTCATTCCGGGCGCGCGCCTGACGGCGCGTCCCGGCACGACGGAAAAAGGATAGAGGCAAACATGACAAAGCTCACCGCCAAGGCCGCAGGCACGTTCGCGATCGCGCCGACGCCGTTTCATGACGACGGCCGCATCGACGACAAGTCGATCGACAAGCTGACCGATTTCTACGCCTCGGTTGGCTGCGAAGGCGTCACCGTGCTCGGCATTTTGGGCGAGGCGCCGAAGCTGGATGCGGCCGAGGCCGAGCAGGTGGCGGTTCGCTTCGTCAAGCGGGCGAAAAACATGCAGGTGATCGTCGGCGTTTCCGCGCCGGGCTTTGCCTCGATGCGCTCGCTGGCGAAAGCGTCGATGGATGCCGGCGCGGCCGGCGTCATGATCGCGCCGCCGCCGTCCTTGCGCACCGACGACCAGATCACGGGCTATTTCAAGCAGGCGCAGGAAGCGATCGGCGAGGACATTCCCTGGGTGCTGCAGGATTACCCGCTGACGCTGTCGGTGATCTTCACGTCGGCGGTGATCCGCAAGATCGTGATGGAAAATCCGTCCTGCGTGATGCTCAAGCACGAGGACTGGCCGGGGCTGGAAAAGATTTCGACGCTGCGCAACTTCCAGAAGGACGGTTCGCTGCGCGAGTTGTCGATCCTCGTCGGCAATGGCGGCTTGTTCCTCGATTTCGAGATGGAGCGCGGCGCCGACGGTGCGATGACCGGCTACGCCTTCCCGGAACTGCTGATCGACGTGGTGAAGCTTTCGAAGGAAGGCAAGCGGGACGCTGCGCATGACCTGTTCGACGCGCATCTGCCGCTGATCCGCTACGAGCAGCAGCCGGGTGCGGGCCTGTCGGTGCGCAAATATGTGCTGCAGAAGCGCGGCATCATCGCATCCAGCACCCAGCGCAAGCCCGGCGCGACCATCACGGCGACGGCGAAGGCGGAAGTCGATTACCTGCTGTCGCGGGTGGCGCGCTACGACCGCCGCGCCAATCTGCAACCGCAATCGAGCGCCGCGGGATAAGTATGGCTGAACTCGTCAAGCCGCGTCCGGCGTCCACCATCCTGCTGCTGCGCGATGCCGCCGCGCAGAAGGAAATCGAAGTCTTCATGATGGTTCGCCATTATGAGATCGACTTCAATTCCGGCGCGCTGGTGTTTCCCGGCGGCAGCGTCGACAAGGGCGATAACGACATCATCGCCGACTCCTCGCTGTATTCCGGCGGGGAAGGGATGGGCGCGGGTGAACTCAGCTTCCGTATCGCAGCGATCCGCGAGACGTTCGAGGAGAGTGGCATCCTGCTGGCCCGGCCGAAGGGCTCGAAGGCGCTGGTCGATGCCGGGCATGCAAGCGAAATCGAAGCGGCGCATCGCACGGCACTTTGCGAGGGAAAAACCACCTTCCTGAAAGTGCTCACCGACAACGGCATCCTGCTCGCGCTCGACGAGCTCGTGCCCTATGCGCACTGGATCACGCCGGAGGGCATGCCGAAGCGTTTCGACACCTGGTTCTTCCTTGCGGCCGCGCCGCCGGACCAGCTGGGGGCCCATGACGGCAAGGAATCCACCGACTCGGTCTGGGTATCGCCGCGCGAAGCGCTGGAAGGCGGCAAGACCGGCCGCTTCAAGCTGCCATTCCCGACCACGCGCAATTTGATCAAGCTCGGCAAGCAGGCGAGCGTAAAGGCTGCGCTCGACGACAGCCGCGGCAAGGACGTCGTGGCTGTGACGCCCGTCATGACCAAGACCGCGACGGGCCGGCAGCTGCGCATTCCGCTGGAGGCGGGCTACGACGGCGACGTGTTCGAGGTCGGCGCGGCCGGCTGACACAGTTCGGTCTGTAACGAACTATCGTTGCCGGGTGCGGGTGTAGTTTCCGGGCTCAAATTGAGTCCGGATCGATCCACATGGTTGCTGCCCGCCAACCCAACATGGCCTTCGAGCTGGCCCTGCTGCTCGCGCTCGCGACGCTATGGGGCGGGTCCTACAGCTTCATCAAGCTTGGCGTCGCCACCATTCCGCCGATCACGCTGATCGCGGCGCGCACAGCAATCGCGGGGGTGATGCTGCTGATCGTGATGAGGCTGCGCGGGCTCGACATGCCGCAGGACATCGCGACATGGAAGCGCTTCACCTTCCAGGCTTGTCTCAACAGCGTTGTCCCCTGGACGCTGATCGCCTGGGGCGAGCGCTATGTCGATGCCGGGCTCACCACGATCCTCAATTCGGCCTCGCCGATCTTCACCTTCCTGTTCACCGCGGCGATCACCCGGCATGAAGCGGTAACGCCGCGAAAGTTGTTTGGCGTCGTCGCGGGAATGGCGGGGATTTGCCTGATCGTCGGCGTCGACGCTTTCAGCGGCATCGGCCACGGCCTTGTCGCCGAGATCGCGATCGTTACCGCCACCATCTGCTATGCCTGTGCGGCGATCTTCAGCCGCGGCTTCAAAGGCCTCGATCCGCTGGCGCCGGCCGCGGGCTCGCTGATCGCGGGAGCAGCGATCCTGACCCCGCTGAGCCTGATCGTGGAGCAGCCCTGGACGATCGCGCCTTCGACGAGCTCGCTGCTGGCCCTGCTGGGTCTTGCCATCTTCTCGACCGCCGCCGCGTTCGCCATCTATTTCCGGCTGATTCACACGCTGGGATCGGTCGGCACGACGGCGCAGGCCTATCTGCGCGTGCCGATCGGCGTGCTGCTCGGCGTGGTTCTGCTCGGCGAGAGCCTGAGTCCGACGGCCTGGATCGGGCTTGCCTGCGTGGTCGCGGGCGTTGCGGCGATGACCATCCCGGAGCGGAAGGTGGCGACGGCCTGACGCAATATCCGTTGCGCGACAAAAGCCCGCATCTGCTGGCCAGGAGGCGGTTCCAAGGCTGGTATTCCCTGCCGGGTTCGGCTACGCCAACGCCGATTCCGGCAAAGAATTTTCGAGCCATGCGCGTTCTGCCTGCCATCATTGTTCTCGGCCTCGGCGCGGGCGCGGCCATTGGCGCCGAATTCGACGTGCGCCAGGCGAAGAAGGCGTTCATGCCGGAGCGGCTGAGCGTCGCCAAAGGAAGCGTGGTGAACTTTGCCAATGACGAAAAATTCGTCCATCACGCCTTTGTCGACTCGCCGCAATTTGCCGCCGATACCGGCGACATCCCGCCGGGCGAAGCGCGCCGCATCGTCTTCACCAAGGCGGGCACATTCGTCGTCCACTGTGCGATCCATCCATCGATGAAGATGACGGTCGAGGTCAGCGAGGAGTGATCGGCGAGGGCGCGCGCGCCGCTTCGCCGGTTAGTGACTGCAGGAAGGCGAGCAGGTCCGCGCGCTCCTTTGCCGTGAGGCCTAGCGGGCGGACATGCGGATCTCGGCTTGGCCGGTCGACGCCGCCGCGATTGTAGAGATCGATCACGCCGGGCAGATCCGGCAGCGAGCCATCATGCATGTAGGGCGCGCGCCTTTCGACATCGCGAAGCGTCGGCACCTTGAACGCAAATTGCAGCGCTGGCGAGTTCGGAAACAGCTTTCCCCGGCCGATATCCTGCTCCTGCTCGCCGCCGGTGCCGATGTCGTGAAAGGAGTCGTCGGTGAAGCGCCATGTCGAATGGCATTCGCTGCATTGGGCGCGGCCGGTGAAGAGATCGAAACCGCGCTTGGCGGATTCCGTGATCGCCGCCTCGTCGCCGGCGATCCATCGGTCGAACGGCGCAATCGCCGGGACAATGGTGCGCTGGTAGGTCGCCATCGCGCGCTCCACGGTCGAGCGTGAGACGCCTTCGCCGGGAAACGCCCTGTCGAAGGCTGCGCGATAGGCGGGATTTTGGGCGATGTCGCGCAGCAGCTCGACCTCGTTGCGGCCCATATTGGCGGGAGAGCTTAGCGGCGTGAAAGCGATGCTCTCCAACGTCGGGAACTTGCCGTCCCAACCGAACGCCTCCAGCCAGGCCGCACCCAGCATGGTGGGCGAGCGCAACGGCAACGGCGTACGGGCTTCTCCAATCGCGCGCGGCAGGCCGTCGCCCCAGGCGAGGCGCGGGTGGTGGCAGGTGGCGCAGGCGATGGTTCCGGAGGCCGACAGCGAGGGATCAAAGAACAGTTGCCGACCCAGTTCGGCCTTCTCGGGCGAGTAGGGGTTTTCGGCAGGGAAGGGCACGGCGGAGGGCCGCGCGAATTTTGCCATCCGGGCCGCGCGGTCGGCATCGGCGCTCGAGGCGGCGTGCAGGGACGCGGCCAGAACCAGCAGCGCACCGCCGAGCCGGCCCAGCCCGGCAGCCGCGGCCAGTTTTGTGACAAATTTCAACATGTTCCCCCAGACCCGGAAGACGTCGTATATTAGGGCCGATTGGAGACCGGTCTCAACCACATGACTGCCGAAACGCCGCCGAATCCGCCGAATTATCGGGTGCGCTCGCTCTCGATCGGCCAGATGACCTTCGGCAGCTTCATGCTGGTTCTGGCGGTCATCGTAGTCACGGGCGCGGCCAGCGTGATCGCCATCCGCCACATCGACCAGACCTTTGCCGAGCTGCAGCGGCTGCAGGCCGTCGGCGATCTTGCCGAGGACATCGACCGGCGCATGAACGAGTTGCGCCTTGCCGCGCGCGACTTCGTCACCGATCCCGGCAACCAGTCGACCCAGATCGCAGAAGCCACCACCGCGCTGAGCGATGCCCTGAAAAAGACCCGCCTCGAGCTCGCTCCCGAGCAGCAGGACATGATCGATGGCGTTACCGAGCGCCTTGCGACCTACCGCTCCGGCATCGAGCGGATTTCCGTGCTGATCAACCGCCGTGCCGACATGATCGTCGGCCTGCCGCCGCTGCGCGAGAAATTCAACGCGGCGATCGCCGACAACAAGGATCCGGACACCACCGCCAGCCTGCTGCGGCTGCAGAACCGCATCTCCGCGGCGCTGCTTGCGCACAACCCCTCGGCCGCGGAAGTCGCCGCGCAAGAGATGCGCGCGCTTACGATTGCGGATGCGAACCTGCGCGCGGCCGCCAACGAATTCGCCGAGGCGATCATGGCGATTTCGATCCGGGAGCGGCAGATCGCTGAAATCGACAAGGAGGTGCTGGGCACCGAAGGCCGGCTGATCCAGCGCGTCACCGAGCTGCTGCGCGAAGTCGGTGCGCGGCGCGGCCATGTGCTGTCGCAGGATTTTGCCCGGACGCTCGCCGAAGCGAAATGGCAGAGCATCGTGCTGGGCAGCATGGGCGTGCTGATCGGTCTGTTCGCCGCTGCCCTCGTGGTCCGTCGCACGGTGCGCCCGCTGGCGCGCATCGCCACCTCGATCCGCTCGGTCGCCGGCGGTGAGAAGAACGTGCCGATCCCCGCGACCGATGTCGACAACGAGATCGGCGACATCGCGCGCGCCGCCGAGGTTTTCCGCGCCACCTTGATCGACGCCGACGCCGCGCGCGAGGCGGCCGTGCGAGCGCTCGCCGAGCAGCGGCAGGCGGAGGAGAGTTATCGAAAACTGTTCGAATCCTCGGTCGACGGCATCTACGTGACGACGCCCCGCGGCGAGCTGCTCGACGCCAACCCCGCGCTGGCGCGCATGATGGGCTACGACACGCCGAAGGACCTGATCGCCGGAATCAACGACGTCGCCGACAGCGTCTATGTGCACAAATCCGCGCGCGCCGAATATCAGCGGCTGATGCAGCGTGACGGCATGGTGCGCGAATTCGAGTACCAGGTTCGCGCCCGCGACGGCTCGATCCTGTGGCTCTCCGACTCGGCCGGCGCCGTGCGCAACGAGGCAGGCGAAGCCATCCGCTACGAGGGTGTGGTGCGAGACATCACGGAGGAGAAGCGCGCCGAAGATGCAATCGCCGAAGGCCGGCGTCTGCTGCAACAGGTGATCGACACCGTGCCCGCGGTGATCAACGTCAAGGACAAGGACCTGCGCTATGTGCTGATGAACCGCTACATGGCCGGCATTTTCGGCATCGAGCCGCAGGACGCGATCGGCCGTACCACGGGCGACCTGATGTCGCGCTACGGCGCGGCAAAGACCGACGAGCATGACAAGCGGGTGCTGACCGCGGGCAGGGAGCTCGGCTTCTACGAGGAGGAGTACAAGGATTCCGCCGGCAACATGCGGCAATGGCTCGTCAACAAGCTGCCGCTGCTCGATGCCGATGGCGAGATCGAGAACATCGTCACCGTCGCGCTCGATATCGGCGAGCGCAAGCGCGGCGAGCAGGAGATGCGCAAGGCCCGCGATGCCGCGGAGGCCGCGCTGCGCAACCTGCGCGAAACCCAGAATTCGCTGATCGAGGCGGAAAAGCTCGCTGCTCTCGGCCGGCTCGTTGCCGGCGTCGCGCATGAGGTCAACAATCCCGTCGGCATCAGTCTTACGGTCGCTTCCGCGCTGGAGCGCAAAACCGCCAATTTCGCCACTGAAGTGATGCGGGGCGAGCTGCGCCGCTCCAGCCTTAATGAATATCTCGATACCAGCCGCGATGCGTCCTCGCAGCTCGTCGCCAACCTCAACCGCGCCGCCGAACTGATCCAGTCGTTCAAACAGGTCGCCGCCGACCGCAACTATTCCGACAAGCGCGTGTTCGACCTCGGCGACCTCACCGAGCAGGTGGTGATGAGCCTGCGCCCGGGCCTGCGCAAGCACAACCTCACGCTCAACGTCGAGTGCCAGCCCAATCTCTCCATGAACAGCTATCCCGGCCCGTATGGCCAGGTGCTGACCAATTTGTTCCTCAATGCGGTGGCGCACGCATTCCCGGACGGGCGCGCCGGCATCGTGGAGATCCAGGTGCGGGAATCCGGCAAGGACAATGTCGAGGTGCTGTTCTCCGACAACGGCATCGGCATGAGCATCGACGTGCGCCGCCGCGCCTTCGACCCCTTCTTCACGACGCGGCGCGACCAGGGCGGCACGGGGCTGGGACTTCACATCGTCTACAGCATCGTCACCACACGCCTCGGCGGCCGGCTTGATCTCGACTCCGAGCCGGGCGGCGGCACGCGCATCCAGATGATTCTGCCGCGCATCGCGCCGGTCGAACTGGCCGCGGAATAGGCCAGCGAACGATCAGTTGATATCGGCGAGCTTGTGCAGCGTCGCGCCGAAGATCTGGCTGGCCTTGCCGACCAGCGCGGTGCCGTTCATCACGCCGCGCGTATCGGTGAACGTGCCGGAGACGCCGATGCCGACCGGGGCAGGGCCGCCGAACAGCGGATTGTCCGTCTCGCGCGGGGTGGTGTGCCGCTGCACCAGCACCTCGCCCTTGAAGGTGTTGTCCTTCACGGTGTAGCTGCCGGTGTAAAACAAATAGGCGTCGCCGCCGAGGATCTGTCCATCTCGGAACAGGATCACCCCGCTGCCCTTGCCGACGCGCCCGTCAAGCAAGGTGACGTGGATCGAGTACAGCCCGTTTTTCATAACGTCCCAAAGGCCGGCCTCCATCGCCCAATGGCGGCCGGTACCGATATTTATGCCAAAGCACGCCAGATGGTGCAACGCGGCAGTTTCGTCGCCGACCACCAGGCAAGCCTTCCGTAGTCTACCGGACGGCGAATCGAACTGGCCCGCGATATGCATTGAACATTCTTGCACTGGGGTGAGCGCTTTTCTGGCCAAGTGGGTAGCGGTTACCGGCAGGGAAGCGCTTCAAACGAAGGCCGTGTGCGCGTTCGTATCGCAGGACCCGTACCCACTTTGCGGAACGCGCGCGGTGGTGGAGCAAGAGAAAGGTGACAAACTGGATCAATTCCGGCCGCGGAAGCGCGGGCCAATGCACTGACGACTATCTGGAGACGTTCCGGCGCAAGCGCCGCAGAAGAACGATGCTGCAGGTCATTTGTGTCACACTGCTGCTCGGACCTGTCTCCCAATCCAGCGATGCTCGCGACGACGGCCGCTACGCAAATTCGCCGCACAAGCAGTGGTTCGACAGCCTGAAATCCGGCAAGGGCCCGTGCTGTTCGGATGCCGATGGCTACGCGGTTTCCGACCCCGATTGGGAAAGTAAGAGCGGGCACTATCGCGTCAGGATCGAAGGTGAATGGCACGACGTGCCTGACGACGCCGTCATCACCGAGCCCAACCGTGTCGGCCGCACCATGGTCTGGCCGATCAAGGGGTGGGGCGGTTTGACCATCCGCTGCTTCATGCCGGGGAGCATGACGTAACGGTCGGCTGAGCTCGTCGCGCCGGAGCCTTCGCGAAGCAAGCCTTGGCGAAGGCGGATCACGCGTATTTCTTGTCGCGCTCCAGCAACTCGATCGAGATGCCCTGCGGGCCGCGCAGGAAGCAGATGCGCACGCCAGGGCGGATGGTAGTCGGCTCCTTCGTGAACTCGACGCCCTTGGCCTTGATCGCGGCGGCGACGGCGTCGATGTCCTTCACGGTGAGCCCGAAATGGTCGAGCCCCTGATAGGGCGTCACCGGTGGGGCGTTGACGCCATCACCAGTGGCGACCGGGGCGATGAAGACATTGGCGCCGCCGAGCTTGACGTCGATGCGGCCGGGGCCGCGCACGATCTCGCCGCCCAGGATGTCGCGCAGCCACGTCGCGGTCGCCTCGGGGTCGGGGCTGCGCAGGTGAACATGGTCCCAGGTGACTTGAATCATTGCGCTCTCCCTTGTCGCTTCCTTGGCGCTCGCATGCACCCGCTGGTCGTTGCGGCGCAAATCTACCGGCCGCTTTTTCCCATTGCCATGCCTTGATGTCCGCGAGCGTCGCAATATTGCCGTGGCGGTATGCAACCAAACGGGCTTTGATGCGTTTGTGCAGTCAGTGGCGGACCCGTAGCGGCTGTCGTCCTTGAAAGCCGTACGGTGCAGCCGCCACGGCTTTTTTGATGCGCCGGCTGCGGCCGGCGGGAGGTGATGGCCATGACGGTGCGCGCTCGATCGATTGCCGGTCTGGGTGCCGGGTTTGCGGCGATCGTGATTGCAGGCAGCCTCGCCTGGGTCCTGTGGCCCACCCTCAGCGGCGCCGAGGACAAGCCCGTCTCGCTGCAGTCGGCCGTCGCTCAACCGGCCGAAGGGACCGCCACGGTAACACCGGCTGTCCCGGATGCGACCCAGCCCGCGACGGTGGCGGAAGCGCCGGCGGCCTCGCCGCTCGACGGCCTGAAGATTTCCTCCCAGTCCTGGCGCAGAGGCGGTCTCGGCTCCAAGGCGCTGGTCACCTTTACGCTGCGCAACGCCAACGACTATGCGGTCAAGGATATCGAGATCGCCTGCAGGTTTGCCCGCCGCGACGGCAGCCATCTGACCGACCGCAAGCGTCTGATCGGTGAGCCTGTGGAGATGAAGAGCCGAAAGACCTTCACCCGGGTCCTCGTTGGCTTCGTCAACGTTAATGCCGATAAAGCTAAATGTGCGCTGGTCGCTGCAAGCCGGGTTTAACCCCGATTCCGCATTGCAGCAGCCAATCTAGCCGGCACTCCCGAAAAAGTTACTGCTCCCGGTGAACCCTGCCCGGGCGCCCCGGACTAACTGGCATACCGGCCGGTTGGGCGGTGGATCCGCGCGGTTCGCGGTAGCAAGCGGTGACCGAGATGATGCCCCTGGCTCGTTATTTTGTGTTCGTCGGCGGCGCCCTGATGGCGCTGCTGTTCGCATTCGACTTCTTCTCGCCGAAGGCAGTGGCCGACGGCGGCATCCAGAACGCCAGCACGGTCGACAAGTCCACCTTGCGTATCAAGTCCGATCAGAAATGGCCCGAGCGCGTCGTATTCGACACGACGCAGCCGACCATCGTTCCGAAGGCTGCCCAGACCCAGCCCCAGCCGGCGCCGACCGTGCAGGCCGCGCTTCCCGGTCCGGAACCGGCGCCCGAAATCACCCCGAAGGCCCGCGTGCGCGAGACCTTTGCCCAGTTCGCTCCCGTCGAGCCGAAGAAGGCCGATACGACCGCGGCGAAGAAGCGCAAGACCGCCAAGGGCTCCGGCCAGCCGATGCGCATCGCCCGCTACGGCTTCTTCGGCACCAGCACCTGGTAAGCCCGAAATCCCTGCCTTTCGATCGAAGGCCGCACATCGTGCGGCCTTTTTAGTTTGCGTCTAGTTTGCGTCGTCGCAGGCAAATTGCGCCGCCATTGACGCGATGCGTTGTCGGAAAAACTGCCCCATCGACGGCGCGACGACAAAGGCTTCGAAGGTCGTGGCCGGCAAATGGCAATATTCCGAGTACGCACCACCGACATTTACCAGCAAATGACGCTGCGCCTCGTCGTAGCAGACGCGCTGCACCAAGGTGCTGCGCGGGGTGTCGGTGCAGTCGAACGGCGCCAGATCGATGGCGCCGCGGTCCTGTATTTCCACCGTCTCCGTCATGACAGGCGGAGTGCAGAGCAAGACTAGCAAGGTTGCGATGGATCGGACCATTTCCGTGTTCCTCCAGCGGCGGGCACACCATCTTATTCGGGTTTCACTTTTGAAACAGTCATCCAGTTATATCATCGCTGCGATGCGCATCGCGAATACGGAAGGCGGAACGGATCGGAGTGCCATCGGTTGGCCCCATGCTTTCGCCATTTCCGAGAGGAGGTGCCTATGAAGCGAACCATCCTGACGCTCGCCGCGCTGACGATGATGACCGTTGGAACGATCGCCACGGCAAGCGCTGTCGAGTTTGGCGTTGGCCCGGGCGGCGTCTATGTCGGTCCCGACCGGCACTACGGTTACTACAACGACTATGGTGGCTGTCGGACCGTGATCACGGAGCGGACCAACCGCTTTGGTGAGACCGTCCAGGTCCGCCGACGGATCTGCGATTGATCCGCAGCGAGCATTCACATCGGGGCGCCATTCCATCGGAATTGGCGCCCCTCGCTTTGTTCGCCGGCCTTGTCGCCCGCCCCCTGTGGGGTACAGCAGGGATAGTTGGACGCTGCTGTCGATTAGCTCGCGGCCGAGAGCTACTGCTTGGCGGCCCCGGCTTGCTTGGCGGCCTCGGCTTCCAGGCATCGATTGAGATAAGCCGTGCGATCGCGCGGCAGCACCTTGTCCGCATCCGCTTTCCGGTTGCACTCGCGCTGCCGGAGTTGTTCGGCTCGCCGCTTTTCGGCGGCCTCGCGGTACTCGGGCGCAACCTTTGTCGGGTCGACCAGCAATTGCGCGCGGGCTGCCGGCACGGCTAGCAGCGAAATCACCATGAGGGCAAAGATAGTTCTCAAATGAGCCTCCATAAAAAACTCATCCTAGACCCGATCGGAATACCAGGAAACAACCGGGGGATGATTCTGGCGCATTTGCCGCTTTCCGACAGGGCACCAGAGCCATCCCTTGCTGACGTGCTTAGGGCTGATCATTTGACGATGAGCGCTGACTGCCTCTAGCCTCGTCGGATCCTCCGGATCGGCGAGGCTTCTTTGGACGCGGGTAAGCGGGTAACCTGCGACGGTCGCTATGGCACGCCGCCTTTCTCGCGGATGAACTCCGCAAAATCCTGCCGGCCAAAGAACTCCGCCCAGCCCAGCGCGGTGGCGCCGAATTTGTCATCGCGGATATTGGGATCGGCGCCGGCATCGAGCAGTTGCCGCGCGATGTCCATCGCGCCGCTCTCGACGGTCATGTGCAACGCCGTGCTGTTGCAGTCCCACATCATGCGCTTGGCATTGACGGCGACGCCATGCGCGAGCAGCCAGCGCAGCGCGGTCAGATTGTTCTTGCTGACCGCAAGATGCAACGCGATGGTGTCGTTGCCGTCAGGGCCGATGCGGGCAGGATTTTCTCGTACCATTGCGTCCGCCTCGTCGAAGCGCGACGTGTTGATCGCGGCAAGGAGGTCGAGCTTCGCTCCGGCGGCTGCAAGTGCTGATATCATGGCCGGATCGGCGCGCTCCTGGGAGGCGGTCGTCAGAGCGGTGGCGCCGGTGGCATCGGTCGCATTCGGATCGGCGCCGAGCTCGAGCAGCAGCTGGACCATCCGCAACCGGTTCTTGGCTGCGGCGTGATGCAGCGGCGTTCGCCGGTGCTGGTTGCGGCTCATGCACGCAACCAGCAAAGCGGGGTCTTTTGCGATCATCTGCCGCAGCTCATTCGGCCGGTCCAGCGCGATCGCGGTCCATATGTTGAGCGTGGCGCCGTGATCCAGCAGGTAGGCCGCGACATCGTGGCGAACCTGCTGGAAGCAGGTCGCCCATCCCAGCACGCCGACGGCGTGATCGTCGCCATGGCCTTCGATGTCGGCGCCTGCCTCGACCAGCAGGCCAATCATCTCCATGTCGCCATGCGCGGCAGCGAAGTGCAGCGGTCCGGCATTGTCGGGAAAGTCACGCTTGTTGAGGTCCGCGCCGCGATCGATCAGCAGACGGGCTGTGCCGTGCTGGTTGCGCAGCGCTGCGACGGACAACGGAGTAGCTTTTTGCAGGCCGCGCCCGCCGAGCGCATCGATCAATTCCGGATTGGCGTCGAGCCGTTCGCGCAACGCGGCGACATCGCCGGACTGCGCCGCACTCATGATCGCCTGCACCTTGTCCTGCTCGGCGTCAGGATAAAGCCGGCCGCCCTGAACACCCTGCGCCAGGATTTCGATGGCGGCATGCCGCAGCTCCTTGGCGATCTGGTAGACCGTGCGCCCGTCGCGATCCTGCGTCGCCGGATCGAAACCGGCGGCGAAGGCGTGGCGTACTGCCTCGACGTCGCCGTCGCGCGCGGCGTTGAAGACAGCCTCGCGCCCGCCAGCCACGCCGTTGCTTTCATCGACATGCGCCTTCAGCGCGCGCCAGCTTGTGAAGCCATAATCGGTGGCGATGGCGAATTGCGCCTGGTGCAGCCGGGTTTCGGGCGCGCGGACGCGCAGCTCGGCGAGCCGCTTCTTCGCGGCCTTCTTCAACCAGTCAAGATCGGGATTCGCGGGCAATGCCTGCGGCATGGGACACCTTCTTTCCAAGCGCCCGGCGACCGCATCACGGGCAGAAAGAAGGAGATGTCAGCAAGTAGCTGAAAAGGTGGGTTAAACCCTTTACGCGGCCCGTAGGTCGCCTAGCCGACCTAAGGGCGAGGCTAGGGCTGGGGGGAGGAGGGTGTCAAGCGGCCGCTAGCCGGTGCGGATCGCATCCAGGGTATGGGCCGCGAAAACACCTAGGCTTACCAGAGCGAGACAGGCTGCGAGGATATCCATGACGCCACCATTATCTTTTGTTGGCGCCACCATAGGATCGGTGTTGTTTCCGGAGTTTTTCGTCCCATCCGGAAAAGTGTTTCGTGGGGAACCGGCGGGGTCCGAAGGCGGACGCGGCTGACATGCTCGGTGCGGTTCAAGGCTCCCGAAACCCGCCCGATCTTGCCAGCAGGGCGGCCCCTGCCGTTGACCTCACAATCGCTTGGGAGCCCTACGGCTTGCTGGCGGGCCGAGAATAATGAAAATGCCAGTTTATTTCGATCGCGTACCACCATTGAAAAGGGAATAGTCGGGAATGCCGCGGAAGTTGCTGGTGCTTGTTCTAGCAGTTTTATTTCTGGTTCATTTTGAAAGTCCGGCTTGTGCCCAATCACCTGGGACTGCGGAACTGGTCCAGTCGAACTGGCATGCCGATGCACGCTTCTACGCCGCAGTCGTCGGTCAATTCTCAGGTGACGGCCGTCTACTTCTGACCGGGGGCTCCGATCGCTCGGCGAGATTGTGGGAGGCCGCTACAGGCCGCAAGATTCGCCAGTTTGCTCACCTTGGACCGGTAACGGCCGTTGCCTTCTCGCCCGCTCCGAACATCGCCGCCACGGCCGGTGGAGGCTACGACAAATCTGTTCGCATCTGGAACCTCGCCACCGGCGAGATGCTCAAGCGTTTTGTGGGCGAGGAAGCGTTTGCCTTGACGTTCATAAGCGCGAACAGGCTCGCGGTCGGTGAAACGGGGGCCATCAGAATCATCGACACCGCCAGCGGTGCGGAGTTGACCCGCATCAAGGGTGAACATTTCCGCGACATGGTGATCTCGCCCGACAAGACCAGACTTTTGACGGCTTCAATCGATTACGTTGTTCAGCTGTGGGATCTGAGTTCGGGCAAACAACTTGCCAAGCGCAAGGGTGCATTGGGCCAAAACCTCGCTTTTTATGGCAAGGATCCGGTCATCGCCAATCACGACAGGGGAAAGAAGGCGCTTGTCGTCAGCCACGTCACGACCGACAAGGAATTACTACGGTTGCCAGACGGGCCAACAGGGCTGGATCGGTTCAAGCTCGCGCCTGACGGCAGATATCTGCTTACTTCCGATTACGAATCAACGCTGCGTCTGTGGGACCCGTCCACGGGCCGCGAAGTATGGAAGCTTGCCCAATCGGTTGGTCTCAATCCCTACCTGACGATGTTTTCGCCAAATGGGATGGCCGCTGTTTTTGATTCTGATTGGCAGTGGCACTTGGTCGACCTTGCGAAAGGACGGATCGCCAACCGACTGGGAGTGTCGTCATCGGGGATCGCGCGAATTGCGGTTTTGCCGGCGGGCTCTTCCGTTCTCTCGACCAACGGTGACGTTGCAACGCTTTGGGATTTGCGGACCGGCCGCCAATTGAAAAGTATCGCCATTGAGCGCGCAAAGGCATTGTCCGTGTCTCCTGACGGGAAATTGGCGCTGATAGGCACAAACCAGTTTGCAAAGATCGTTGACATCGAGACGGGTCGAACGCTGAAGACGCTGATCAGCAACAGCGCTGGTCGGGTGAATGCCGTGGCATTCTCCCCGAAAAGCAAGACCGCCTTCGTTGCGGACGAACAGGGTGAAATCAGGGAGTATGATGTCGCCAATTTGTCCGAGACGACGGCAACGCCAAAGCGGTCTCTGAAGAGCAAGAGAAGCGTAGGTTGGCTGGACGTCTCGCCGGATGGCAGGGAATTGATTGTTGGCGAGCACGACGGTGAAAATGTACAGCTTTGGGATATCCCGACCGGCCGCCAGACCGCCTCGCTCGGTCGGGTCGAATTCCGGACAAACCCAACATTGGGAATTTTCTCGTCGAACGGCAGACAGCTGCTGGTCGCCAGTCCCGACAATTCAGTTCAGTTGCTCGACAAATCAGGCAGCCAGCTGCGCCGTTTCGTCGGGCATGATCATTATCTGACCTCACTGGCCTTTTCACCGGATGGGCGAACGGTCTTGACTGCGAGTTCTGACGGCTCGGCCCGGACCTGGGACACGGCGAGCGGCCGGGAACGTTCCCGCTTGCAAGGCCACGATGGCGTGGTCACTGATGCCGCTTTTGCGAGCGAAGGACAAACTGTCGTCACAGCAGGCAATGACGGGACGCTGAGAGTGTGGGATGCAGCAACGGGTGCTGCCCGAGCCACCATCGCAAGTTTCAAGGATGGGTCATGGCTGGTGATTACGCCCGAAGGTTTCTTCGATAGCTCATCGCGCGGTGCGGCCAACAATTTGAGCATCGTGCGTGGTCTCGAGAGCGCATCAATCGATCAGGTTTATGATGCGCTGTACCGGCCGGACCTGGTGCGGGAGAAGCTGGCTGGAGATCCGAGCGGCAAAGTGAAGACAGCCGCCGCTCAGCTGGATCTCGACAAGGTGGCGGCAAGCGGGCCGGCGCCGGGAATCTCGATTCAGTCTCACGTCGATGGCGCGTCCGTGGCCGCAGGAGACGTCACGGTCGAGGCGGAGGTGACCGATCGAGGCGGTGGGATCGGCAAGATCGAGTGGCGTCTTAATGGACAAACGCTGGGTGTGGAGACGCGCGGTGTTCAACGGGTACAAACAGGCAGTTCGGGCGCGACTGACGGAGCAACCCTGAAAGTCTCGAAGCAGCTGGTGGTCGAATCGGGTGACAATCAGATCGAGGTCGTGGCTTACAACGCCAAAGGGCTTATTGCTTCGGTCCCGGCCAGGATCATCTTGAAGGGAACGGGGTCGGTTGCGCAGGTAAAGCCGCGGCTGTTCGTTTTGGCGATCGGAATCAACGACTATCTGGATAGCCGTCTGAAATTGAACTTTGCGGCGCCAGACGCTCGCGCGGTCGCCGCGTCTTTCGAGAAGGCAGGAAGCTCTCTGTATGAAAGCGTGAACGTGCGAACGGTGCTGAATGAGGAGGCGACGGCGAGCAAGCTGGATTCAGTGTTCCGCAAGCTGGGTTCGGAAATCAGGGCGTCCGATGTCTTTGTATTCTTTGTTGCCGGTCATGGCCGAACCCTCAATGGCAAGTACTATTTCATCCCGCAGGACTTCCGGTACAGGGATCAGAATTCCTACGTGCAAAGCGGGATATCGCAGGAGCAGTGGCAAATCTGGATATCGCTGGTACCGGCGAGGAAAAGCATCCTGATATACGATACCTGTGAAAGCGGCACCGTGACCGCGGACACGATGGTTGTTGCCGCGCGCGGCACGCGCCAGGTCGAAGAGCAGGAGGTTGCTTATGAAAAACTTCGTCAGGCCACCGGGCGGACGATCTTGGCGGCGTCTACCGACACGCAGCCGGCGCTGGAAGGATACCGTGGCCACGGCGTCCTCTCATATGCCGTGATGGACGCAATCCAGAGTGCACCGGTCAGCGCGGGAGGTTTGATCGAGGTAACGAGCCTGATTGGTCACGTCGACACCAAGGTGCCTGAGTTTAGTTACCAGGCATTCAAGCAGCGCCAGTTCCCGCAAGCCAAGTTCAGCGGTTCGAATTTCCCAATTGTCCAGCGCACCACCGTGCTTGCGGGCGCTGCTTCAGCCGCCGTCTCGGCTGTGCCAACCAAGCCTACCCATGTCGTCATCGCTCCGGCGACCGTCCGTAGTGCGCCTGACGCCAAGAGCACTGCCGCCGCCCAATTGCCGGCCGGGGCGCAGGTTGCCATCGTCCGGCGTGAGGGCGGCTGGACGGTGGTCGTCCGCGACGGCAAGGAACTCGGATATGTCGAAGAAAGCGCGCTGGTCGCATTGCAATGAATCGGTTGCGC
Organism: Bradyrhizobium sp.; assembly: GCA_035278345.1. Lineage (GTDB taxonomy): Bacteria > Pseudomonadota > Alphaproteobacteria > Rhizobiales > Xanthobacteraceae > Bradyrhizobium. The sequence goes on from DATEJC010000023.1 coordinate 17,911, forward strand.
TGCGCGGCGCGTCATTCACTGATCGATGAAAGCGCGCTGACCGGATTGCAATGCTGAGGATTTGGCGCGCTCGGAGAGATTCGAACTCCCGACCCTCGGAATCGAAATCCGA
>DATEJC010000024.1:0-5433 GCA_035278345.1 Bradyrhizobium sp.
GTCAGTAGCCGAGCGCGCAGCCGTCCTTGCGCGGATCGGAGCCGCCGGTAAGCGTGCCCTTTTCCCAGTCGATCCAGATCGCCTGGCCGCCGCCGAGCGGGCTGACGATGCTGGTGGTCTTGTGACCGAGCTTCTTCAGGCCTTCCACCACTTCCGCCGGCACGCCGTCCTCGAGCTGGTAGACGCCCTCGTAATGCAGGCCGCGCGGCATATCGATCGCTTCCTGCAGGTCGCAGCCATAGTCGAGGATGTTGGTCAGCACGTGGCACTGGCCGGTCGGCTGGTACTGTCCGCCCATCACGCCGAACGGCATGATGGCGCGGCCGTTCTTGGTGGCGAGGCCGGGGATGATGGTGTGCAGCGGCCGCTTGCCCGGCGCGATGCAGTTGGGATGGCCGGGCTGGATGCGGAAGCCGCCGGCGCGGTTCTGCAGCAAGATGCCGGTCTTGTTGGAGACGATCGCCGAGCCAAAGGAATGCGCGATCGAATTGATGAAGGAGCAGACGTTGCGGTCCTTGTCGACGACGGTGACGTAGATCGTCGAGGGATTCATCGGCGGCGCCACGTTCGGCAGCTCCAGCACGCGGTCCATGCGGATCTTGCTGAAATGTTCTTCCGCGAAATTCTTGGCGAGGATGCGCGCGACGTCGACATCGGCCTGCTGGGGATCGCCGACGAACTGTTCGCGCATCATGTAGGCGATGCGGGCGGCCTCGGCCTCGATGTGGAAGCGTTCGACGCTGACAGGCGCGAACTTCGTCAGGTCAAAGCGCGAAAGGATGTTGAGCAAGACCAGCATGGTGATGCCCGGGCCGTTCGGCGGACACTGCCAGGCTTCGTAGCCCTTGTAGTCGGTGCCGATCGGCACAGTGGTCTCGGTAGTGTGCGCGGCGAAATCGTCAAGCGTATGCAGCCCGCCGATGCCGCGCAGCGTCTCGACCATGTCTTCGGCAATTTCGCCCTTGTAGAAGGCGTCGCGGCCCTTCTTGGCAATCGCGCGCAGCGTCTTGCCGAGCTCCGGCTGGTGGATGACGTCGCCCGCAACAGCCGCCTTGCCGCCGGGCAGCAGATAGCGCACGGTGTTGGTGCCGTTCTTCAGCTTCTCGAACTGGTTCTTCCAGTCGAAGGCGTTGCGCGGCGACACCACGTAGCCCTGCTCGGCCGCATCGATCGCCGGCTGCAGCAGGCGGTCGAGGCCGAACTTGCCGTGGTCGCGCAGGATCGTCTCCCAGGCATCGACGGCGCCGGGAATGCTCACCGCATGCGCCGACGTGATCGGCACCGCATGGATCTTGCGCTCGAGATACCATTCCGCCTTCGCCGCCATCGGCGCGCGGCCGGAGCCGTTATAGGCCGTGATCTTGCCCTCGCCCTTCTTCTGCAGCAGCGCAAAGCAGTCGCCGCCGATGCCGGTCGATTGCGGCTCGATCACGCCGAGCAGCGCGCAGGCTGCAACCGCCGCGTCCGCCGCCGTTCCGCCGGCACGCAGCACGTCGATCGCCGTCATCGCCGCCATGGGGTGCGACGTTGCCACCATCGCGTTCTGGGCATGGACGGTCGACCGGCCGGCGAAATGGAAACTTCTCATTGCCTGTATGCTCTCTTGTCGTTGTTGGCGGCATTCGCACTGCGATCTGAAAAAGCCGAGGTAGATGACATATTCGGGGCTGGCTGCGCAATGGCCGCGGGCGCATGACGCATCGGCGAAAGCAGCGAAGATTGCGGTTTTCGCGGGGTTTTACCCTGCTTGCTCCCCTGATAAACCACGGCCCATGGCTTACAGGGTCGCCGCCTTCTACCAATTTGCCGCGCTACCGGATTTCCGGGAGTTGCGCGAGCCCTTGCGCGCGTTGTGCGCCGCGCTCGGGCTGAAAGGCAGCGTGCTGTTGGCGCATGAGGGCATCAACGGCACGCTGGCTGGCAGTAACGACGGCATCGCAGCTTTCGTGGAAGCACTGCAACACGGAGGGATGTTCGGCGGCCGGCTCGACCATCTCGAGCTGAAATACTCGACCGCCGGCGCCATGCCGTTCCAGCGCCTGAAGGTGCGGCTGAAAAAGGAGATCGTCACCCTCGGCGACGCCAGTGTCGATCCCACAAGGCAGGTGGGCACCTATGTGGACGCCGTCAACTGGAACGAATTGATCGCGGATCCCGAAACGCTGGTGCTCGACACCCGCAACGCCTTCGAGGTCGCGATGGGCACCTTCGAGGGCGCGGTCGATCCCGGCATCAAAAGTTTTGGCGACTTCAAGGATTTTACCGCGCAACAGCTCGATCCGGCCAAGCATCGCCGGATCGCGATGTTCTGCACCGGCGGCATCCGCTGCGAGAAAGCCAGCGCCTACCTGCTTGCACGCGGTTTTGCCCAGGTGTTTCACCTCAAGGGCGGCATTTTGAAATATTTGGAGGGCGTGCCGGAAGCCGAGAGCCGCTGGCGCGGCGAATGCTTTGTGTTCGACGAGCGCGTTGCACTCGGCCACGGTTTGCGGGAGCGGCAGAAATGAGCGACCTGAATACGCTGACCGAGCGCATCGACACGCTGGAAGCCCGCATTGCCTATCAGGACGACACCATCGAGACGCTGAATGCGACCATCACGGAGCAGTGGAAGCAGATCGATGCACTGACGCGGCAGGTCGCAGCGTTGATCGATCGATTGCAGGAAGCGGAGGCGCGCTCGCCCGGACCTGCCAACGAGCGCCCGCCGCATTACTGAGGCTCGCATTACGCCGGCTCGCATTACGCCACGGCCTTCAGCCAGATTCCCACGGCAGCGGCCGCCAGCAGCGCCATGCCGAAGGCAATCGGCGAGATACTCCTGATGCTTTCGCTCATGGGCTGGCTGAACCGGGTACGCATGGTCTCGCCTATCGGTCGCCATCAGCCTTCGACTTCGCAGGCTGGGTCGCGCTGACCGGATCGGACGCCGGGAAGGTATCGCGCAGCCCTGCCTCGAGTTCCGCGTGAGCCTTGCGATCGGCCTTCAGCGCTTCCCGCGGGTCGGCGGCGTGCTTGTCATGCGCGGCGGGATCGAACTTTTTAGCCGGTTTCTCAGCCATGAAAGCCTCCATTTGGCCTGGATAACGCCAGCCTCCGCCGCGCGGTTCCCTCCTCGCCATTGCCGGTGTATGGGAACCCTGGTTGGCCAAACCCGCCACCCGCGTGTATCAGGACTGCCGAAAGATCGATCCCGGATAACCAGTGACAAAGCCATTCATCGAAGTTCTCGCGGGCAAGCGGCAGGCCGTGCCGCCGCTCTGGATGATGCGCCAGGCCGGCCGCTATTTGCCGGAATATCGCGCGTTGCGCGAGAAGGCCGGCAGCTTTCTCGATCTCTGCTTCACGCCGGAATATGCCGCCGAGGTGACGCTGCAGCCGATCCGCCGCTTCAACTTCGATGCCGCGATCATCTTCTCCGACATTCTCGTCATCCCCCACGCGCTCGGCCGCTCGGTGCGGTTCGAGGCCGGTGAAGGACCGCGGCTCGATCCGCTGGACACGCCGGACAAGGTCGCGATGCTCGCGGCGCAGGCCGACTTCGGCAAGTTGGAGCCGGTCTATGAAGCGCTGCGCCGCGTGCGCGCGGAGCTCGATGCAAAGATCGCCCTTATCGGCTTCTGCGGCGCGCCGTGGACGGTGGCGACCTACATGGTCGCGGGCCAGGGCACGCCGGATCAGGCGCCAGCAAGAATGATGGCGTACCGGCATCCTGAGGCCTTCGCCAAAATCATTGACGTGCTGGTCGAGAATTCCATCCAGTACCTGGTCGGTCAATTGAAGGCCGGCGCCGACGCGCTGCAGATTTTTGACACATGGGCAGGCGTGCTGCCGCCGCGCGAGTTCGAGCGCTGGTCAATCGAGCCGGCACAGCGCATCATCGAGGGCGTGCGCAAGCAGGTGCCTGACGCAAAGATCATCGGTTTTCCCCGCGGCGCGGCCGGGCAATTGCCGGCCTATGTCCAAGCAACCGGCGTCAATGCCGTCAGCATCGACTGGACCGCCGATCCCTCATTGATCCGCGAGCGCGTGCAAACCAAAGTCGCCGTGCAAGGTAATCTCGATCCGCTGGCACTGATCGCGGGCGGCGCCGCGCTCGATCGCGCGGTCGACGATGTGCTGGCGAATTACGGCAAGGGCCGGCTGATCTTCAATCTCGGCCACGGCATCCAACCGGAAACGCCGATCGCGCATGTCGAGCAGATGGTGCGGCGCGTGCGGGAGTATAAGGGCTAGTTTCCTTACGCCGTGTCCTGCACGGCTTCTCCCGGCCGGCTGCGCTCGATGATCTCGGCGGCGCCCTTGCTGAGCAGTTCGAGCCCAACGGCCCGGCCGAGTTCACGCGGGCGATCGGCGGGGCCGGAACGTGACGTCTCGATGATGCGGCTGCCTGCATGATCCAGCACCGAGGCGGTGAGCGACATCTCCGCTCCCTTGATCTCGGCATGGCCCGCGATCGGTGAATTGCAATGGCCGTTGAGCACCCACAGTACCTCGCGCTCGGCATCGGCGCAGGCGTGCGACACGGGATCATCGATCAATGAAAGCGTTTGCCGGGTCGCAAAATCGCGCGCGCTGCATTCCACGGCGACGATGCCCTGCCCCACCGCCGGCAGCATCTCGCGCACCGAAAAGTCATGGACGATCCGCGCGGCCATGCCGACGCGCTCGAGCCCCGATCGCGCCATCACCAGCGCGTCGGCGGGCCCGACCTCGCCGCCGCCGGGCAGACGCTGCTTGTCGCCGCGATCGAGCTTCGCCACGCGGGTGTCGGCCGCGCCGCGGTAATGGATGACGGTGGCTTCGGGAAACAGCCGCCGCAGATACGCGGCGCGGCGTACGGCGTTGGTGCCGATCTTGAAGCCCTTGCCTTGCGCGGCGCGGAACGATTCGAAAGAAAGCCCCGGACGCAGCACCAGTGCGTCATTGGCGGCGTCGCGCGGCAGCGTCGCGGCGATGACGAGGCCCGGCGTCTCCTCGTTGCCCGGGACGTCCTTGAGCGAATGCATCGCCGCCTGCAGCTGGCCGGCGCGCATCGCCTCGCGGATCTCGGCGACGAACGCGCCGCCCTTGCCGCCGTGGCGCAGCAGCTTGCTGGTCTGGTCCTGGTCGCCGCGGGTCTCGAACTTGACGATCTCGACGTCGAGCGCGGCGTCGGAGGCGCGCAGCAGTTGCGCGATGCCTTCCGTCTGCGCCAGCGCCATCGCGCTCTTGCGCGTGCCGATCTTCAAGGTTTCAGACACGAGGTCTCCGTTCGAAAGCGCCCGGCGCGGAATATCTAGGGCATAGAGCAACCGGACAGCCGGAACAACGGCTTTGGCGAAAGCCCATGCAAGGGTTGCCTCAAGAGCGGGCAACGCCGTTCAAGGCGCACCGACGGACGGGCAGGCATTCCGAAAACGCGGATTGTGCGACGCAGCAAACGCAATAGAG
>DATEJC010000025.1:0-4571 GCA_035278345.1 Bradyrhizobium sp.
TCGACGGGAGAGACCGCCTTGCTGGCGATGCGGGCGCGCAGCTCGGTGGCCGACAGAAAGCAGAGATCCTCGCTCATCGCTGGAAGGTGCTCGCGTCAATAAGGAGCGACCGCGGCTTGTTGCTCTGGCTTATTGATATTGGTCGGGGCAGCTGGATTCGAACCAACGACCTGCAGTACCCAAAACTGCCGCGCTACCAGGCTGCGCTATACCCCGATTTTGTGACTTCTTGCCCGAGCATGGTCTTTTCGGAAAACCGGTGCGCATTTTCCGGAGCATGCTCGGGCAAGAGCTACACGCTTCACCCGCCGCCAGCAAGGCGGAAAGGCCTGTCTCAGCGCTTGCCAAATAGCGGGTGGGAGACCCGGTCGCCGGGCGCGATGCCGTATTTTCGCGCCGTTCCAGCCGGCACTTCCAGGACTCCCCGGGCAAGGCCGCCCGACGAGATGATTTTCGTCGACTCCGGCTCGGTATTTTCCGCGATCCGCAGGACGCGCCCGTCGGCGCGGATGAAGATCATGTCGAGCGAGATGTAGGTATTTTTCATCCACATCGAGATCTGCTGCTCCGGCGAGAAGTCGAACAGCATGCCTTTGCCGTCGGCGAGCTCGCGCCGGTACATCAGCCCCTTCTGCTTCTCGTCCTCGGTCGTCGCCATTTCCACGGAGAAGATGTGCACGCCGGATTTGGTGGCGATCTCGAGCGTTCCGAAGCTGGCCGCCCGCACGCCCGCGCCGGTGAGAACAGCGAATGCGGCCAGGACGGCCACCGCCAGCCAGATGCGCGCGGCGCGCCTGGCAAAATTTCGATCTGGAATCATCGGGAAACGCTCAAGTCAGCCCACAAGTGATGGAGGCAACCTAACCCGGCGATTGCTGAAAAGGCCAGAGGCCCTCGCCGCGCGGCAGGCCTCACATTCACGTCAGATAATAAGGGCTTAGTGCGAAGACAGCGCCGACGGCCCGGTCTCGGGATGGATTTCCGCGGCCATCATGCCCTTGGAACCCGGCCCAAAGCGGACCAGCACATATTGCCCGGGCCGAAGCTCGGTCATTCCGAAGCGCCGCAGCGTCTCCATGTGCACGAAAATGTCGGGCGTGCCTTCCCCGCAGGTCAGGAAGCCGAATCCGCGCAAGCGGTTGAACCACTTTACCTGCGCGCGCTCGAGGCCCGAGGTCGGTGTGACCGTGACGTGGGTGCGCGGCGGCAGCATCTGCGCCGGGTGGATCGCGGTCGACTCGTCCATCGAGAGGATGCGGAACGCCTGGTATCCCTTGGCGCGCTGCACGCACTCAACCACCAGTCGCGCGCCCTCATAGGCGGTCTGGTAGCCGTCGCGCCGGAGCACCGTGACGTGCAGCAGCACGTCTGGCCAGCCGTTGTCGGGAACGATGAAGCCGTAGCCCTTGGAGGCGTCGAACCATTTGATGACGCCGGAGATTTCGACGAGGTTGGCTGCGGTATCGCCGAGGCCGGAGAGCGCATCCAATGCGGGGTCGCGTTGCGCGCTGCCTTGAAATTCCGTCGCTGGTCCAAGCCGGTTGGGCCCCGCCCCGCCTGGCGGCACACCGAGTTTCTTGGACTCAAATCCGTCCGACCCCATGACCCCGGACCCCACACCCAGTTGACGGCGTGCCCCTCAGCGACGCCGGAACGCGCACCCATCCATGACAACTCATGACAACGCAGCGCGAATCTTCTCGAATCGAAGATAACACTTGCGCTTGCGGCGCATAGCTAAAAAACATTTTCGGGGGCAACTATGAACAGCTTGCACAGGCTCGAATCAGATTCCGCCTTCAATTTCCCACAAAGGGCCCGAGCGCCTCGCCGATATCGTAGCGCAACACGAGGTCGGCGATATCGTCCTGCTCGGTTGGCTCACGATTGATGATGATCAGTTTCGCGCCATTGCGTTTTGCCATCAGCGGAAATCCGGCTGCCGGCCACACCACCAGTGACGAGCCGATGGCCAGGAATAGGTCGCATTCCTGCGCCAGTTCGGTGGCGCGGCGCATCTCTTCCTCCGGCATGGCCTGGCCGAACGAGATGGTTGCGGTTTTTACGGGCTCGTCGCAGGCACTGCAGTCCGGCGCACGGCCGTTCTCGTCGAAACGCGCCTTCACCCACTTGAGATCATAGGATTTTCCGCAGCCGATACAGCGCGCATAGGTGGTGTTGCCGTGCAGCTCGATGACGTCATCCGGTTTGAAACCGGAGGCCTGATGCAGATTGTCGATGTTCTGGGTGATGATCGCCGGGGTCTTGCCGGCCCGGTAGAGCGAGGCCAGCGCGCGGTGCCCCCGGCCCGGCTTGGCCGCCGCAAAGGTCGGTTCCATGGCAAAGCGGCGCCGCCAGGATTCATCGCGGGCGTCCTGGCTGGCAACAAACTCGTCGAAATTGATCGGCCTGTTCCGGGTCCAGATGCCTCCGGGCGAACGGAAGTCGGGGATGCCGCATTCGGTGGAGATGCCGGCGCCGGTGAAAGGCACAATGATGGAGGCTTCGGCGATCATGTCGCCAAGCCGCTCGACGCCGCTGCGCAGATCCTTGGCGATCACCTGGGGAAGTCCTCAAAGCAGAAGGGCGTGCCTACTATAAGCACGCCCCTGCGGATTGCCAGTTCGCTGCCTCGCAGCAATGCGGCCGTGCGGCCGTGCGCTTCAGGCCGCTTCGGCCTCCGTCGCCGGCGGCTCCTTCGGCGCGACCAGCTCGTCGGTTGTCTGCGGCGGTTCGTCCTTTTTCTTCGACTTGCCGACGGGCGCAGCTGGCGCCTTCTTCGCAGGCTTGCCGTATTGCGAAAGCCTTGCCAGTTCCGCCTCGAGCTCCCGCTGACGCGCGGCGACCTTCTCGTTGAGCTTTTCGCCGATGCGCTCGCGCAGCGCAACGAGTTCCTCGATGTTCAATGAGTCCAGATCGATCTTTGCCATGTGACGCCCTCCACTTGTGTGCACATCGCTACCGAAGAGGTGCATAAGCGACAACGACGTCATCAGCCTTATCCACGACGTTCGATTTATCCACGACCGCGCGCGGTGTGCGGCCATAATCCTGCAACCGTGCTTTCAAAATCGTGCCTTAATCACGGCAGCCAATGGCGCGCGGGACGACTCAATAAGAAAAGGGATGGGCGATGAACGAGAAGAAGCAGGACTGGTTGGCGCGTGAGCGCGAAGAGATTGCCGCGCGCGTCGCACACTTCCGCGCAACGCAAAAGAAATTCGAGAAGGAGCGCGAGGAATATTACGCCGCGACCCTCTCCAGCGCCTGGGATGGTTTCAAGAAGCCCCTCATCTGGAACTGAGTTGGCACGCCAATAAAAAAGCCCGGAGCTTTCGCTCCGGGCTTTCGCGTTTCTCACTTACCAGTAGTTATAGTGCCTGTAGTAGTGGCGGCGCGGATAGTAGGCCGGTCCGCCGTAATAGGCGTAGCCTGGCGCGTAATAGGTCGGGCCGTAATCATAGTAGCCATACGGTCCGTAATAGGGATAGGCGTTTGCAGCTGCCGCGCCGGCGATCAGCGCGCCTGCGGCAAGACCGAACCCAAGGCCCGGGCCGAAATGCCTGAAATGCCGCGCCTCGGCGGGCGCCGGAGCCAGCACAGCGGCTGCACCGACCACGCCGACCGTCGCCAGAGTTGCTAGCGTCTTTCTCATTGCAACCTCCTCACTTCAGTTCGCGGGAATAACGTGAGGCCCTTCGCTGTGGTTCCGGGAACCTGCGGATCAATGCACCGGAACGGGCATTAAAAATGCGCAATCTTGCCGGAACGAACCGCGCGCTGCGCGGTTGTCGATGCAAGTGCAGGAGCCTCGAAAGGGGTGAGAGCATGAAAGACCCCATCGGTGTCCTCGGATGCCGGTGGGGTTTTTCAGTTTCGGATGGCGCTGGCAGCACCTGCGCGCAAGCGCCAATGGGCGGGAACAGAAGGAGGTTCGCCGTGCCGATTTCCGCCCTGCTCGCGCGTATTCGCAAGTTCATCCCGCACCGCCAAGACGGCCACTACGAGGAAATCGTCCGCGGCTTCGGCAATGGCGCGCTGCGTCCGCCGGCAACGCCAATGAGCGATCACGAATTGTCGCGCGCGATCGGCGAGTTCCTCAAGCAGACGCCGTCGGAAGATACCGTCGGCGCGCTCGGCCGCAGGCTCGATCCGTCGTCGCGCCTCTAGGGCCCGGCAGGAACTGCGGCGCACCCTCCCGCGTTCTTTCCGGGAGGTTTTGTCATGCCGGTCTGGATGGAAGTTCTGCTCAATCTCATCGGTTACGTCGGCTTTATCGCCATCGCGACCATGAATCCGTTTGCGCAGGAAGCGCCGGCGCAGGATGGCGTCAGTTAGCCTTGTGCCCCTCGCCCGCGGTCCGCACCAGCCTGTCGGCCTTGACCAGCACGCGGTCGCTTTCCGGCGGCGCGCGCAGCGCGAAGCTGATCAGCACAAAGGCCGCGCAAAACAGCAGCCCGATCGCCATCACGCGGCGATGGGTCGGTCTGTCCGCATTGTGAAACGAAGGGACCATGGCTGCTCTCCGGCAACCATACTTAAGCCAGGGCGCATCACGCGCAATCCAATCC